>NZ_JASJOU010000005.1:0-300000 GCF_030068605.1 Xanthocytophaga agilis | reverse complement strand
TAGGTTGTGGTGTAGGCAGAGGTATTGCTATTTTATCTGAGGCTTGTGACAAATATACCGGGATTGATAAAAATGAACAGTTGATAGAACAATTGCGTCAAACATATCCCAATGCGTTATTTATTGGTCAGAATGTTCCTCCGTTACAAAAGATACCTACCGAAAGTTATGACACCGTAGTAGCTTTTCAGGTAATAGAACACATTGAGGATGATAACCTGTTTGTGAAGGAATTACACCGGGTGTTAAAACCAGAAGGTAAGCTTATCATTACAACTCCTAATATCAAACGTTCGCTAACTCGTAATCCCTGGCATGTTCGGGAATATAAGGCACAGGAGTTAATTTCCCTCATGAAAAAGTACTTTACAAAATTGCAGACGTTTGGAGTGCAAGGAAATGAGAAGGTAGAGACTTATATGGAGCAAAACAAAAAGGCAGTAGAGAAAATCACAAAATATGATATTCTGAATCTGCAATACCGTTTACCTAGAGCACTACTGCAAATTCCATATGATATTCTAAATCGAATGAACCGGAAAAAATTGATGGATAGTAATACAGGATTAGTAAATGAAATCCAGTATACCGATTATTTCCTGGATGATAATATTGAGACCTGTCTGGATTTCTTTTATGTAGCAGAAAAATGTAATTGTTAGTGAACTATTGAATCTAAAAATAGAACATACAACTATATTTTACTAGCATAAAAACCTCTCACTAAATGAGAGGTTTTATATTTTGCAGACAAAAACACTTGTTTTACAAATCATTACCAAATCCTTATACCTATGTCGTTGACAGGCCAGCAACTTATCGGATACGAATACTCTCAGCAAGGAAAACAAACCTTTACAGGTATTAATCCCAGAAATAATGAAGCCTTATCACCTATATTTCATGAGGCGACTAAAAATGAAGTAGATCTGGCAGTTCACAAAGCGCATGAAGCCTTTAAGACTTACAGACGCCTGAGTGATAAACAAAAGGCACAGTTTCTGGAAAAGATTGCTGAAGAAATAGTGGAAATAGGGGATGTATTACTCGACACAGCTTCATTGGAAACAGCCTTACCGATAACTCGTCTGCAAGGTGAACGTGGTCGTACTGTTGGACAACTTCAGCTGTTTGCAAATCTATTGAAAGAAGGTTCCTGGGTAAATGCACGAATTGATCTGGCTCAGCCAGATCGTACACCTCTGCCCAAACCGGACATTCGTCAGATGGAAGTGCCCCTTGGACCTGTAGCCGTATTTGGAGCCAGTAACTTTCCATTAGCATTTTCTGTGGCAGGTGGAGATACGGTATCTGCATTAGCGGCAGGTTGCCCTGTTGTTTTTAAAGCTCACCCTGCCCATCCTGCTACTTGTGAGCTAGTTGCTACAGCCATTCTGAAAGCAGCCAAGGCTTGTCAGTTACCTGATGGTGTATTTTCGATGGTACATGGACTCACACATGAACCGGGAATGGCCTTAGTAACACATCCACTAATTCAAGCAGTTGGCTTTACTGGATCTTTCAGAGGAGGAAAGGCTATATACGATGCAGCCGTACGGAGAAATACTCCTATTCCTGTATATGCAGAAATGGGCAGCACAAATCCTGTATTTATACTGCCTGAAGCTCTGGCACAGAAAAAACAGAACCTTGTATCAGGTTTGACAGGATCTATTACGTTAGGAGTAGGACAGTTTTGTACCAACCCTGGAGTGATTGTGACTGAGAGTTCCAGTGAAAGTGAAGCTTTTATTGAACTACTCACCAGCTCTGTTGAAAGTTCTCCAAGCGGCGTTATGCTTACTGCGGTTATCAAAAATACCTATCAGAAGGGGATCGAACTTCTAAGTATGAATCCTGATGTTAATGTCCTGGCAGGTAGTTTACCTCATACATCTGATACAGAAGTATCCTCTTACTTGTTGGAAACTACAGCACAGGCTGCGATTGAGAATCCTGCATTACTGGAAGAAGTATTCGGACCATCCTCTCTTCATGTTCAAGCCCAGTCAAAGGAAGAAGTATTGAAACTGGCAGAAAGTCTGCAGGGACACCTTACCACAACTATTCATGGAACAGAGAATGATCTGAGAGAATATGCTGAACTAATAGATATTTTAACACAAAAAGTGGGAAGGCTTATTATAAATGGATATCCAACAGGTGTAGAGGTAACACATGCCATGACACATGGTGGCCCTTTCCCTGCTACCACAGATTCGCGTAGTACTTCTGTGGGAACAAATGCTATCTATCGGTTTGTGCGTCCGGTAAGTTTTCAGGATCTGCCTCAATTTCTTTTACCAGAGGCGTTACAGGACAGCAATCCTCTTAGTATATGGCGTATGGTTAATGGAGAATATAAAAAATAATTATATGTAAACCAGTGAAGAATATATTGGTGAGGTATGCCTATGTATACTTATGCAATAAGATGACACAAATAGATTACAAACAATTGGTATATTGTATTAACTAGGATACTCAAAAATGCTATTAGTGTAGGGAACTGAACTGTCTGTTTTTTTCGTTTAAACGTTTACCACTTTAGCAACCAGATAAAAATACTATTTTTTAGTATCTGAGTAGGCATTCTCATCACGACTTTAATTAGTAACTAATAAGAAGAAATTAATTTATTAACTCAATGACATCTCGTTTAGAAGAATTATACCTGGAAGGTGAACAAGCAATTAAAAATGGCGACTTTGTAGAGGCTATACATAAACTGGAAGAAATGCTTTCCGAAGATCCCCAATCCTGTAGAGCACATAACTCGCTGGGTTGGCTTTATAAAACACAATTAGATGAATATGAACGAGCAGAGATGCACTACAAAATGTGTTTAAAATATGCCCCCAATTATCCTCATGCCTACTGGAATTATGTGTATTTACTTACCGATCTGGAAAGATTTGACGAAGCCTTGGAATTAATGCAAAAGGCATTGCATGTTTCTTCAGTAGATAAGCCATCTGTACATAATCGTCTGGGTATCATTAATGAGCTTCAGGGTAATTATGAGTCAGCCATTTCCTGTTACAAACAAGCTATCCGTTTGTCTCTCAGTAATGATTTTATTGAGGACTGTAAGAGAAATATAGAACGTTGTGAGTATAAAACAACATTATAAGAAGTAGAGCATCTGATCGCCTTTATACTATTGCTGGAACAGAAATTTATAGAATATAAAAGGCGACAAAATCAAAAGTTGGAAAAGTTTATAGATACAGGCTACTATAATAAGGCGAAATGCAGAGCACTAAGGTCAACTTACTGATAATTAAGTTAAAATAATAGGCAGTGTCAAAACTTTTTATGACTTTTGTTATTGAAATCCAATAAGATTTTTCATAAATTTCATTCATAAAATAAATCTGTATTATCAGGCTTTTTCAATAAAACCAATTGGTCTGTATACTATCCTACAGTCTTACATTTTTTGAGATCCCCTGAAACAGAGTTCTGACATTTTCTCTTATTCAATGTCGCGGAGGACGGTGATTATGATGCTCAAGTTTTTATTGTTGTTCATTATATGTTTCGTTGCGTTTACATGGGTGTTATTTCGTGCCTTACGAAGAAGCTATTTTCCACCCCATAACGATGATGATGGCGGTACGCCTGTGGATGCTGTTTTTCCAACCTTTGATCCTCCTAGCGGTCACGGACTTGATGACTGGCTGGTAGATAGACCTCCTGTTGATAGAGAAACACATAACAGACCTGTGCCTCAAAGAAAAATTTAATTGCCGAACCCGATACCTAATCCAGAAGGTATCGGGTTTTTTCTTAAAAAAGATAGTATTTTTGAATTTTGTTTTTAATAATTCGGTTATTGATAGTTGTAAAATATTGATAATCGGAAACATCATAACTTCTTATAAAAAATGAAAATTGTCAAAGTTGGCTTGATCCAAACAACTTGTAGCGCTGATCCTCTTGAGAACATGCAGAAGACGACAGCACGCATTCGTGAGACTGCCGCACAGGGAGCTCAAATTATATGTTTACAAGAGTTGTTTCGGTCTTTATACTTTTGCGATGTGGAAGATTATAACAATTTTCTGTTGGCAGAGGCTATACCCGGCCCTTCAACTCAGGAACTTGGCGAACTGGCAAAAGAATTGAATGTTGTAATCATTGCTTCATTGTTTGAAAAACGTGCAGAAGGTTTATACCATAATACAGCGGCAGTAATAGATGCAGATGGTACCTATTTAGGTAAATATCGCAAAATGCATATTCCAGATGATCCTGGTTATTATGAGAAGTTTTACTTTACTCCAGGTGATCTTGGCTATAAGGTATTCGATACAAAGTATGCAAAGATTGGCGTATTGGTTTGCTGGGATCAGTGGTACCCGGAAGCAGCTCGTATTACCTCTCTGATGGGTGCTGAAATGTTATTTTATCCTACAGCTATTGGCTGGGCAGGCACTCAGGATCAGGCAACTAATGACGAGCAGTATGGTGCATGGCAGACCATCCAACGTAGCCATGCTGTAGCAAATGGCATACATGTGATTTCTGTGAATAGAACAGGAAGCGAAGCTGGAATGGAATTCTGGGGTGGTTCGTTTGTAGCTAATCCATTTGGCCGCGTATTGTATCAGGCGCCTCATGATAAAGAGGAAATCCATGTACATGAGATCAACTTATCTAAAACAGATTATTATCGTACTCACTGGCCATTTATGCGTGACCGCCGGATTGACTCATACGCCCCTGTAACAAAGCGATATATTGATGCAGATTAAATTTTGTAAACCCCACTGAAGAGTGGGGTTTATATTTTCTATGTAGTAGATTGTGAAAGAAAGAGTTGGATAATAAAGCTAGAGATTAAGATATAACCTTTAGTGGCATAGTTATTTATCGTGTTTTCCTAAACAAATATCATAAACTATGCTTTCAGAAAACTCACCTAAATTAGAACATACCTTAAGCCCACTAACGGCCTGTACCAATGACTTGCAGGCAAAAGGCTTTACTACTAACTTTAAGGTAGAAGATGATGTGTTGAAAATTGTCGGTTCAGATAAAGCATATCAGCCTGAACAAATAAAGATTGTAAACTTCTTTCGTTTTGAGGGTACTTCAGATCCAGGGGATATGACTATTCTGTATGCGATTGAAACGGATGATGGAGTAAAGGGGGCTTTGGTAGATGCTTTTGGCACCTATGCCAATCCGGATATTGATAAGTTTTTGCAGAATGTACATGGGATTAACAAGAAAAATACCAATACTCAGGTGACACCCGAAGATCTTGCCAATGATCATTCACAAGATAATAGTGATCCAAAGGTATTTGAAAACTCTTAATATTAGTGTGTTAGATAATACTATTACCTACTAACTATATAAATAAAAGTAATCCCCAAGACATTCATTATGTTTTGGGGATTGCTTTTTTACTGCGAATTCTCGTCTTTCTTTTTTATAACAGGTTTAATAATCGGCCTGGCAGGTTTTTTAGGTGTACTTTCCTGTGCAGGTAATGGATTATCTGCATTTTCAGAAGTGACAGATGATATATTGATTTCCTGATCCTGCGTTGTTTCTTCTGAAGGTGCTGGAGATTTTTTGATAACAGGCCTAATTACAGGTTTTGCAGGCTTGGGTAGTATGCTTTCAACTTTTTCTGCTTCGGGTAATTGAGTGTTTTCTGCAGAACTCTCTGATTCTGATACATCAGATACGGGTTTCTTTAGTACAGGCTTAATAACTGGTCTGACTGGTTTCTGAGAAACTGTCTCTGATGCCAAAGGCTTTTCTTCTGGTACTTCAATGCTTTTATCATCTTTAGTATTGTCATTTGTTTCTGATTCTACCTTCTTTACAACAGGACGCATTACTGGTTTGGAAGGTTTCTTAACAGATGTATCTGCCGATTTTTCAAAAGCATTGTCTTCATCAGTAACAGGCTTAGTCACTAGTATTTCTGTTTCAATGATTTTATTTTCTGCTGGCTTGGAAACAGCAGGTTTTATTACAGGTTTGGTACCCGATTTCTTCTCAGTGGCAGTATCTGTTTGTATAGTTAACTCCTTTAAATGATACTGACGGCGTAAGTCGTTGATTACAAATTTTTTTTGAGTAGTAAAACTTTCCGGGTGCACTTGCTCAAAAATGGTTTTATACTCTTCCCAACGTTTAGTTTCCTTGTTTTGAAAGGCTGCAGAATCTATTTTTTTACCAGTAAGATATTCTTCAAATGAAATCATAGGATCTAACTAGAATAAACAATGCTTGCAATGTACTGAATAGTAAGCACCGATAATAGTACATAATTATATTGTTAAGGAGTTTTTGGATACAACAAAGAAGTATAGTAGGTATCAAATGAAGTACATTGAAACATCAACTCCTCATAAAAATCAGGATACTGTCTTTGCAATTGTTCATAATAACGGTTGGTTGTGTAATAGGGATTTTTTACTTCTCTGCCTTTCTTATAATCATATATCGTTTCATAAAATTGATTTGTATATAATAGACTATAGAATTTACATCTGCCTGCCATTCGCAAACAAAGCGCCTTCTGGCTTTTATCTTTTGCAAATCCTTGTGCTTTCAAGTAAAAATTCATAGCGCGTTCACATCCATAGTAATTTGCATTGTCAGGATAAGTACTATAAGGATGTTCAGCATAAGAATAGTCAGATACTTCATTTCTACTCCACCAATGTCGGGTCATAATCCAGGAGTTACCCCAGTAACTCATATTTAGATAACAATTAGCGGCTAAGAAATACCATTTTGCCCGATTGGACTCTTTTGGATTTTCTGCACGTTCTATAATATGAATCAGGCTATCCGTTAATGAGAACTTTGTAAATGAAGAAGTATGTGTTGATGAAGAAGAATCAACCTGATAAAAATTAGTATAAAACGGATTTGCCTTCAAATATACTTTGTAAGATTCTTTGTCGGATACCCAAAATTCTTTACTAACCTTTTTAAAAGCATCACGAGCTTCGTAAAGTTTATTCTCTCGTAAATATTTAATTCCAAGCAGGTCTGTAATACGATCTTTTTCTTTCAATAAATCTTTGGCCAGATAGGACTCCAGCTTTGATTTAGGATTCTTATCAAGGAAACTTAGTAGTTTTTCTATGTCAGAAGGAGTTGCTTTCTGATCTAAAAAGAAAAGATACGAACTATAATAGTTCATTCCTTCAGCATTCGTGCTAGGTAGTCTGTCATAATATCTATCTGAAATAGAATCTTTCTCACTATTGAAATTATGCTCAAATCGGACATAATCAAAAATTTTTGAATGGCATAAGGTAGCTCTCACAATATCACCCGCTTCCCAATATCGATTTGTTAATGCCATCATCAATCGGCTGAAGCTGCCTTTATAATGATACAACTCCATCTTATTTTTCTCTAACCATTCTAATTCGGCCAATAACGTCGCATCTGTTTGTCGTGTAGGTTGTTGTGGATTTAATTCAGCCACAATCTTTATCAGATGAGCCTGTGCTTCAATACGCTTGGTAAGACCCTTTGCTTTCAATGCTTGATGTAGATAATTTGAAGATTTATCAAACTGATTATTCATATAGGCGAGGTATCCTGCCATAACATTCCATAATGCAGGATTGTGAATTTTATTTGTGGAAGTATGCTCAATAAATGATAATACCTCAGCAAGATAGATCATATCTTTTTTATAATTCTTTAAGGTATATGCATTTCTCTCTTGAGGTGTATAGTCGTACAGATTTTGATTTCTGTAGTTAACAGCGGGGTCAAACTCTGTGTATCGGGGAGTTAAAATCCAATCCTCCAGTTTATTAATTTCCCGAATCAGTAAAGTCTCCAATGCATCAGAGGTAGGATCTATAGTATAGATCTGTTTAATAACAGATAAAGAACGACCAGGATTGTAAAGTTCATTCATTAGTAGAATGGTTGCCCTCTCGTGATTAGTTTTTGCGTATTTCAGTGATTCCTGTGTATGTGAACGATTAAAAAATTGCCATGCTACTACCTTTTTGTCATGTGCATTGTCAAAAACTTGGGAAACCAGATAATTCTGGTAAACTTTATCCTCGTGCATTTCTGCATAATGCCACATTGCCCAATAGTAAACAATGCTTTGAGAGGGATAGGGTTCGATATATTTTTTATATAGTTGCTTACCTAACGTATAATCACCCATATAGCGTGCTAATCGTACTAATTGAAATCCATATCTGAATTGGAGAAATGGTTGTTTGGTCTGAGAGTACAATTTTTCTCCTGAAGAGATCAACTCCTGATATTCTTTTGTATCATTTGTTTTTTGTCGGCTCCAGGGGTCTTCGTTATATATGCTGTTTACCACTTCGCAGTTTTTGGCAAATTGTAGGTATTGGAGTGTTGCTTGGTTTTTAGTTCTGATTAAATGTTCAATAAACGGATTGCCAGCAAACATCTTTCCTTGAGGTAAAGCCATGTTTTCTGTAAAGTCTTCTGGAGTCACATAATTCAGAATATA
The DNA here is from genome assembly GCF_030068605.1 of Xanthocytophaga agilis. NCBI lineage: Bacteria > Pseudomonadati > Bacteroidota > Cytophagia > Cytophagales > Rhodocytophagaceae > Xanthocytophaga > Xanthocytophaga agilis. The sequence goes on along the minus strand of NZ_JASJOU010000005.1, from coordinate 291,506 downwards.
GTCGACTGCATGATGGCTGCCTTTAAATTGTGTGTATTTTATCCACTCATCGATATTGCTTCGATTAGAAATTTCACGGTTTTCCAGGTTTTCATAATCGTACAGGAAGTAGGATGTGAAATAAAAAGGTTCGTATCGGCGATTGGCTAGTTGTGGATTAAACAAAACAAACCGATACGTCTCTGCTTCCGGATACCACCCACAAGCAAATGCAATAGATTCAGCAAAGAAGCTTAGTAAAAGGAGTAAAAATACTTTAAATGCACTACCCCAAAAATTCTTGACTATAGATATCATGATCTTATACGAATGTATTACTATCTACTTATTTTACTTCTTACCTATTTGTGAAAGCCTCTATAGATTTTTTCCAGATCCTGGATTTTGTACTTGTGAAGCAATTCTTCATCCAGATGAAAGAATGTAACTGTTAGATCGGTCTTTGCTGACAATGGCTTTAAAAACTTTGTAATCTCTTCTAGCTGAGAGGAAGAAATATCTTCAATCTTAAGTATATCTCCTTCTCTGAGATAAATATTGTTATACACAGTATCTGTAGTGACAGTAAACTGATTGGATGTATTCTTTTTGAGAAATAAACATTGTTCTGCTTTTGAGCTATTTATATTGCGATCAATATCAACATATTTGTTATTCCTAAAGATAATACCCCATGAAAAAATAGGAAGAGCTATATCCAAAGACAAAGGATACTCTGTATGAGTAAGGTATTGTTTGGCTTCCTCTATATCTAAAATAGAATTTTGCTCTTTTAGTTTATGCAGATCAGTTAAATTATATACCATCAACATTCCCCTGTCTACTGGTGGAACACCTGCTTTTTCAAAGTATTTATATTGATACAAACGGATGGTTGCAGAAATACGATATTTCGGAGTGTTGCGCTTAAATTCTTTTAGAAAAAGAAAGAATTTTTCTTTGGTCGATTGAGTCCAGTCACAATCAAACTGGATTTCCTTGAAAGTTTTAGGATACCGATTGTTAGTATTTTCTGTGATCATTTGATCAAGTTTATTACTAACCTTTCCTGCTAATGCAGGTATATCTTGTAATGTTAATTTTTCAAACGTGAAGTTTGTAATAAAAACAGTAGGCACAATCTCCAGAGATAAAGAATCCAGAATTGCAGGAACAGTATCACACTGCTTGTATAAGGAATAATATTCTATTCCATTATATAAATCTGCTATTGGAACGGCTCCTTTAACCGGATTATAACTCACATCAAAAAAACGAACATACAACTTCCTGACATGGAGCGAATCTATATATTTCTGCTCTTCCTCATTGATATCAAAATGAGTTTGCCAGTAGTAGAATGCTCTGGATATTGTGATATTTTTGGATTTGCAGTTAAATAAAAACGTGCTTGTTAAAAGCAGCAGAAGTATAGTTCTTTGCAAGAGGATAAGTAGCTAAATAATCCTCGAAATATACTTATTTCTGTACTAGATAAGAATAGCTGGAACAGACTTTTCTGAGAGATTATCTTGCCACAATCATCTTACGAACCTTTGTTCCATCGCTATTTGTAATTTTAAGGATATACATGCCCGTTGCCCATGAATTGACATTGATAGGCAACTCGGCATTAGCCTGGGTTTTCTTTTTATCCATTAACCGTTTGCCAAGTAGGTTATATACACTTACTTCACTATCCTTCTCTGTAGTAATATAAACAATGTCACTGACAGGATTAGGACCTAAACGAATACCATCATCTGATTTTCCATCTCCTTTGATGCTGGTGTTTTTTAATATCAGTACTCCACCACCACCAGTTCCCAATACTAACTCAGGTAAACCATCGCCATTCAGATCTCCTGCCGCTGGGGTAATATATGCAGGTAGGGGAATGGTATCATATTCATTTAGAAATTGATTGAAAATAGTATTTGCCTGTGGTGTAAAAGTGGCATCATCATTTGTACTAATACTAGGAAAGGCTACAATACGTCCCCCATAAGGAGCACTGGATACATTACGATAAGCTGATAAAAGATCTGGTTTTCCATCTCCATCCCAGTCCGTTATCAACGGTGCCTCACTGCGATCAAAGATGTCCAGTGGATTTTGTGCAAATGCAAAGTTCTTAATTGTAAACACTGGTGACGAGTTAGAACCAGTGTTTTGGTAATATTCTAGTTCTCCCAGGCTTTTTCCAAGTAGCATATCCCAGTCACCATCCCCATCGAAATCATAAAAACAAGGTACATAATCACTTTGCAACAAACTAAATGAGATAACTTGTGAAATCTCTGATGAAAGCTGGTATGGTTTTCCGGCGGTTGTCTGGTTGAGGTAAATGTTGAAGGCAGTTTGTGTACTGGCTGTATTCATAAGCACCAAGTCGGTGGCACCATCCCGATTCCAGTCGAGAAAAAAAGGCTTGAGGTTGGAGGACTTTAACGAAGATAGGGTTTGATAGTCGGAGGTTTTCAGTTGGAAGATTGCTTGGGTTTTGCTACCGATATTTTCATACAAGTAGATAGAACCTAAAAGCTTACCATTTCCATCAGGTGTTCCTGCATTACCAATAAATAAATCTAGATCTCCATCTGCATCATAATCACTGAGAGCAGGAGATGTCATTTCCCCCAAATCTATCATTGTATTTTGTAAGAAGTTATCTTCTGAGAAAATAAGGGTAGGATTTGAATCAGTGCCTGTGTTGGTGTATCGCCAGCTTGAGTGATTAAAGTTTTGCAGATTGCCACTATTGGCTTCAACATTGGGAGCTGCGATAAGATCTTTTACTCCATCAAAGTTGAGATCTTCGTAGAATGCAGCTGGAAATAAAAAACTGATAGGTCGGGATGCTGGAAAAGAGGATGTAAAGCTACTCATCTGCGCTTTCTGTAATGTACCTGTATTGGTTAGCTGATATAATGGATAGCAAGAGACAGCTGAAAATAATAGTTCTTTTAGTCCATCATTGTTTAAATCCAGTGCCAGCAGAGCTGTACCCGCATGTTCTACTTTTTGACTAGAAAAACGTAAGTCTTCATCTCCACAGGTTATATCAAAAGTAAACTGTCCACAAACTTCTGTACTTCGGAATGCCCCCCAACAACGACTTATTGTTTTGAAATCCAAGCTGTTGGGAGATCCTGTTCGTTCCATACTCTGATTTTGGTAATAATATACTACATGGCCTATCCCATCGCCAGCGATGAGATCTACATCACCATCATTATCAATATCCAGGATCACAGGTATATCTGTTCCTAATACCGATAAATTTATTTCACCAGATGAACTTTCTGTCATTAATAAATCCGTTACCAAAGTCCAGTTTAGTTGTCCGTTGGCAGATGTATTTCTGAAAACCTGGACGCCAAATTCTGTGTAGGTAAATAAATCTCGCTGCCCATCATGGTCATAATCGACAAGCAACATCCAGTTACGGATACCTGGAAATTGTGTTTCATAATAAGGCGCATATTTCCATCTGTAACTATTGTTATGTGGCTCCGCAATAAAAGTATGTACCTTATAGGTTGCTCTATCAAAAACAACAAGGTCTTCTATCGGGTCATTGTTTAATTTTATTCGATTGTATTGAGGTGAGTTTATCCCTCCTGCCCATGCATTTAGTAATGTATCTGACTCTGAATTTACTACAGGGATGGAAGTGTCCAGTTGAAAGCGTATTGTTTGAGAGATGGCTCTCGAAGAGAAACCTAAAAAGAAAAATATAGGTATGAGCAAGGTATATAAATTAAAACCAGCTGAGATCTTATTGAAAAGATAAAATACTATTATGTAGAAACGATGCATATTCTATTGTGTGCTAGCCTTTAAAAAGAAATTTGTCCCAAAAAATACGATCTTGTATTTTTGAGCACTCATTAGTGTTTTTCCACTGACATTCTTATTGCAGAAATGAATATAGAAACTTTATATCAAAAGTATTTACAATGTAATGCTGTTTCAACTGATACCCGAAAGATAACGCCAGACTCTCTCTTTTTCGCATTGAAAGGCGGTAATTTTAATGGTAACACATTTGCTGCTGATGCGATCTCCAAAGGTGCAAAATTTGCAGTGGTTGATGAAGATCAGTATGCACTAAATGATCGATACATTCTGGTTGATAATGCCTTAAAAGCATTACAGGAGTTAGCCCGTTACCATCGACAGCAACTATCTGTGCCTATCATCGCTATGACAGGTTCAAATGGAAAAACTACTACAAAAGAACTTATTCAACGGGTGCTAGCCAAGAAATATAGTGTTTATGCAACACAAGGCAATCTGAATAATTACATAGGGCTTCCCTTAACACTGTTATCAATTCCCAAAGATACTGAGATTGTAGTACTGGAAATGGGCTCTAATCAGATTGGAGATATCAACGAACTGACCACTATCTGTGAACCTACACATGGCCTGATAACTAACATTGGAAAAGCACATCTGGAAGGATTTGGCGGATTGGAAGGTGTGAAGCAGGGAGAAGGTGAGTTATATGATTATTTCAAAACCCATTCCGGAACTATCTTCGCTAACTCACAGAACACTATTCTGCAGGAAATGCTGGCAAATCGTAGTCTTCAGGCTGTAATGTATCCCTCTGCTGATGATTTTCTGCATTGCCAGTTGCTGGAGTTTGCTCCTAATGTAGTGTATCAGGACGAAGATGGTGAAATTGTAAGAACACATCTTCCGGGAAAGCATAATTTTGAAAACATCGCAGCAGCCTTATGTATCGGAAAATATTTTGGAGTGCCACTACCCTTAGCTAATGAGGCAATCAGTGGGTATATTTCACAAAATAACCGTTCACAGGTACTCCAGAAAGGCTCCAATACTATATTGTTGGATGCATATAATGCCAATCCAACATCCATGCAGGCATCTTTGGAATATTTCGCTGCATTAAAAGCTGATCATAAGATTGTCATACTGGGAGACATGGCTGAGTTGGGTGAAGAAAGTGCTCAGGAACATTTACATATAGGAGAAGTAGCAGGGAAGGGAAAGTTTGATAAAATACTTTTATGTGGAAAGCTGATGCAAAATGCCATTGTTGGCGCCCCAGACGCTTATTACTTTATCGACAAGTTTTCATTGAATAACTGGTTGATGGATTATAAGTTTGAAAATACTCACTTTCTAATTAAAGGTTCTCGCAGTATGGCAATGGAGACAGTTGTACAGTTCTTGTAAAAAATACTGAAACATCTTGGTCGCCTCTACAGATTACTAGTTTGTGGAGGCTTTTTTATTATATGGGCCTTACGAAATCGGATTGCTTCATTGGTTATAGTAAAAATATTTTTTCAACGAAAAAGTGTAATTCATATCAGGAGAGATACCAATATTTCTTTGTGACTTTTTCAATAAAAAATTAGATTGTTTTAGAGAAGTGTTTAGTGTAAATTAGGAGCCTGTTAGTCTACGTGTCAGATTAACATTTATAATTGTATACGCTTTAAATAATCTATTCTCATGTTTCAAGTCTTACAAACCTGCCGAACGATAGTGTGGATGGGTGTTTTTGTGATACTCAATCTTCAGACGTATGCGCAAACCAAGCCACAAACGAAAACAGCCTCTGCTGCAAAACCTATGAAATTACTGGTCTTTTCCAGAACAAAAGGTTTTCGACATGCTTCTATTCCAGCAGGTAAGCTGGCCATTATTAAGCTGGGAAAGGAAAAGGGATTTGCTGTAGATACTACAGAAGATGCAAGCAAAATCAACGAAAAAAATCTGAAACAATATCGGGCAGTCATCTTCCTGAGTACTACCGGAGATGTATTGGACAATAACCAGCAGGCTGACTTTGAAAGATATATTCAGTCCGGAGGCGGATTTGTTGGCATTCATGCGGCTACAGATACAGAATATGACTGGCCCTGGTACAATAAGTTGGTAGGGGCTCAGTTTGCCTCTCACCCAGGAAATCCCAATGTGCAGAAAGGAACAATGCATGTTGTAGACAAAAACCATCCGTCTACAAAAGACTTACCTGAACAGTTTGATCGTACAGACGAGTTTTATGATTTTAAATCCTATCAGAAAGATCTGGTTAAACCTCTGATTACTGTTGACGAGAAAACGTACAAAGATGGCAAAATGGGTGATTTCCATCCTATGTCCTGGTATCATGCTTTCGATGGAGGTAAAGTCTTCTACACTAACTTCGGTCACACCAATGAAACCTTTACTGAAGATCTATTCCTGAAGCATTTGTGGGGAGGGATTCAGTATGTAACAGAAGGGCAGACAATCGACTACAAGAAAGCCAAAAGTATGAGGGTTCCCGAAGAAAACCGGTTTAATAAGATCAATCTGTCCAGCAAGTTGGATGAGCCTACCGAGTTAGCTGTATTAGATAATGGAAAGGTATTATTTACAGAGCGGAAAGGTGCAGTAAAACTTTACAATCCCAAAACGCAAAAGACCAAACTGGTTGCTACTATTCCTGTATACAAAAAGTTTGAATATGGTTTAATGGGTTTAAACATAGATCCTAATTTTAATCAGAACCAATGGGTATATATGTATTACTCTTATGATGTGGCTCCTGATACAGCCAATCGTTTGGTTCGGTTTAAATTTGATCCAGTGAAAGACACTATCTTACTGAGTACAGAACAGGTAATTATGAAAGTCCCGGTAAAACGGACAGATTGTTGTCATACAGGAGGATCCATTGCATTTGATAAACAAGGTAACTTGTACTTGTCTACAGGAGATGACACCAATCCATTTACACAAAAAGGCTATGCCCCATTGGATGAACGGCAGGGACGTGAAGGTTGGGACGGACAGTATACATCAGCTAATAGTAATGATCTTCGTGGTAAAATTCTGCGGATTAAAGTGAACGAAGATGGCACCTATTCTATTCCGGAAGGAAACTTATTTCCCAAAGGTACTCCCAAAGCCCGTCCAGAAGTATATGTGATGGGAAATCGTAACCCTTACCGGATATCAATAGATCAACATACAGGCTATCTGTACTGGGGAGAGGTAGGACCTGACGCAGGTGAAGACAGTGAAAGACAAGGCCCTCGTGGCTATGATGAAGTAAATCAGGCTCGCAAAGCAGGTTTCTTTGGCTATCCTTACTTTATTGGCGATAACAAACCGTATCGTCATTTTAATTACGCAGATAGTAGTTCGGGTGAGTGGTTTGACCCTCTGCATCCGATTAATAATTCACCCCATAATACAGGCGTAAACCAATTGCCTCCTGCACAAAAGGCCTTTATCTGGTATCCTTACGCTGAATCGCCAGACTTTCCCATTGTGGGTAAGGGGGGGCGTAATGCAATGGCAGGTCCTGTATACTATCCCGAAGATTATCAGGATTCTAATGTGAAGTTCCCTGCTTACTATGCCGGTAAGTTCTTTGCTTACGATTGGATGCGTGATTGGGTTATGTCTGTGACCATGAATGAACAGGGAGACTTTGTGAGTATGGAACGTTTTCTACCAAATACAAAATTCAGCCATGTCATTGATATGCAATTTGCCAAGGATGGTTCTTTATATACTCTGGAATATGGACCCAACTGGTTTGCTCAAAATGATGAAGCGATGTTAAGTCATATTACCTACAATGCAGGTAATCGTACTCCTGCGGTTGTCGCTACTGTTTCAAAAAAAGCAGGAGCAGCTCCTCTAACAGTAAGTTTTTCCTCCAAAGGAACTGTAGATTATGACAATGATGCATTGAAATATGAATGGACTTTTGCGCCAGGAGCTCCTAAAAGTGAATTGCCTAACCCTTCGTTTACCTTTGCGAAACCAGGAGTGTATAAGCCTCTTCTGAAAGTAACAGATGCGAAAGGCAATGTTGCTACAACACAACTAGAAGTAAAAGTTGGAAATGAAGTACCTCACGTAGATATTGTAGTAAAAGGAAATAAGTCCTTCTTTTGGGATAATGAGTCGGTTGATTATGAAGTAAAAGTATCTGATAAGGAAGATGGAGATTTGACCAAAGGAACCATTCATACAGAGGATGTAGCTATGAATATTAACTATCTGGAAGGCTTTGACAAAACAATGATTGCACAAGGTCATCAGATGAATACAGGCTTTATTACAGGGAAACGTCTTATTGAATTAAGTGATTGTAAAGCATGTCATTCCATCGACAAAAAGTCTATAGGCCCAGCTTATTTAGATGTTGCCAAAAAATACAAAGGCAAATCGCGCATTGCACCGCAACTGGCAGATAAAGTAATCAAAGGAGGAGGTGGTGTATGGGGTGAACAAGCTATGAGTGCACACCCTCAACTGACAAAAGATGAAGCTACTGACATGGTAAAATATATTTTATCATTGGCAGACGAAAAGAAAAGTGATCCACTAAAAGGAATATATGTAACCAAAACAAATGGAAAAAATGGAACCTATTTGTTTACTGCCTCTTATACCGACAAGGGTAAAGGTGAGATTGGACCTGCTACTGCACAAAAGACGCTTGTATTGCGCAATGCAAAAATGAAAGCAGCTGATTTTGATGGATCTAAAGAAATCATGAAATACAAAGCACCTACAGGTAGCGAATTGGCTGTAGGGACTGCTCACAATAGCTACCTGATGTACAATGGCATAGATCTGACAGGAATTGAAGGAGCGGTTATAACCGTTTTTAGTAATCCAGCTTATACCAAAGGTGGGACACTGGAAATACACCTGGATGCACCTGATGGCAAGTTAATCGGACAAGGGGAAGTCGCGGCAACTGCTACAGGAGATGTCAAAATACCATTTGCTACTGCAACAGGAGTTCATTCACTTTTCTTCGTATTTAAGAATGAAAAAGCAGGAGCTCAGGGTGTATTTGCATTGGATACAATTTCCTTCCAGAAAAAAGCATCCTTTCAGAGTTTGAAATAGATAACATTCGTAACTTTTGGAAATCGGTTTGCACCAGAATGATATCTGAGCAAACCGATTTTTGTATGTATAGTAGCCCTGTTATCAACTTTTCCGGATTACTATTTGTTACGAGAAGTAGAAAGCAAATCCCAACCTGATAATGAAGTGTCCAGTTTCTTCACATTTTAATAAAAGATTCGCATTTTTGTGAATCTGTAGCGAGTTATACCTATTATGCAATCCTTATATCAACAGTTTCAGGTCAGATTTCAATATCCCGTACATTTTACCAACGGATTATTCAAGCTGGATAACCCTCTTTTTGCACAAACTATACAGCCTTCTTATCCAGGAGCTATTGGTAAGGTTTTATTTATAATTGATAGTGGGGTGGCCCTTGCATACCCCCAACTGGAAGAGCAAATACAAACCTATGCAGAAGCAAACCGAACCATTTTCCAGCTTGCGGGAAGTCCTATTTTCGTAGAAGGTGGTGAAGCTTGCAAAAATACGACAGAGTGGGTAGAAAAGATAGAGCAGGCTGTAAATGAGTTTGGCATAGACCGACACTCCTATATTGCTGTCATAGGTGGTGGTGCAGTATTAGACATGGCAGGGTTTGCTGCGGCGGTTTCGCATCGTGGTGTACGTTTGATACGGATACCAACAACAGTATTGGCACAGAATGATTCCGGCATTGGAGTGAAGAACAGTGTAAATGCATTTAACAAAAAGAATTTTCTGGGCACCTTTGCTCCACCTTTTGCCGTTTTGAATGATTTTGACTTTTTAGCAGCATTACAGGATAGAGATTGGCGGAGTGGAATTGCAGAAGCAGTTAAAGTAGCATTAATTAAGGACTCTGCTTTCTTTTCATTTCTTTTTGAAAATGCCTCTGCCCTGGCAACGAGAGACATGCCTGCTATGCAACAACTGATTCACCAATGTGCAGAGTTACATCTGAATCATATTGCGGGTGGAGATCCATTTGAGATGGGATCGTCTCGTCCCTTGGACTTTGGTCATTGGTCTGCTCATAAACTAGAAGCATTGAATGGCTACCAGATACGGCATGGCGAAGCTGTAGCCATTGGGATTGCATTGGATAGTATTTATTCTCAACTTGTAGGCAAACTGTCAGCTGAGGAGTCAGATCAGATAATAGAGCTGTTGGAACAATTAGGTTTTGAGTTATATATCCCTGAACTATCAGCCAGAACATCTACCGGAGAGTTGGCAGTAATTCGAGGCTTGCATGAGTTTAGAGAACACTTAGGCGGGCGCCTTACAATTATGTTGCTGGAGCGAATTGGAAAAGGGGTAGAAGTCCACGAAATCAATACCGAATTAATGACAAAAGCAATTGGTATTCTGGAGACACGAAAACAGAAAACCGAAGTTAATATTTAGTTTGAAACAGGTAGATGATGTATTTTAAGTGATAGATACTTCATCTACCTTCACTTTTTGATTATTACCCCATGCATCTGAGTAATAATATTCATCTCACCTACTGCACCAATATTCATGCAGGTGAATCCTGGAAAGATATATTTCAAAGTCTTCAGGAGTATGTACTACCACTTAAGGAATCTATTGCACCAGATAATGCTTTTGCAATAGGTCTACGATTACCAGATCAAGCCAGTCGAACACTCATTCAACCAGCCGAACTGGATGCTTTCAAAAAGTGGCTTATGGAAAACAACTTGTATGTGTTTACCATGAACGGCTTTCCTTATGGAGGTTTTCACCGACAACGGGTAAAAGATGATGTACATCGTCCTGACTGGACAACAACGGAGCGACGGGATTATACTATCAGACTAGCACAGATCCTGGCAGAGCTACCTAATGTACCCGATACTTGTGACAAATGTGATGCAGGTATCTCTACTTCTCCTTTTTCTTATCGGGGATGGTATACTAATCCGTCTGCACACCAGGATGCTATCCGAAAAGGATGTCTGCATATGGCTGAAGTAGTGAAGGAACTGGTGGGACTGTCTCTGGAAAAAGGAAAAGTGATCCATATAGACATAGAACCAGAACCTGATGGCTCTATTGATCATGTACAGGATACGATTGAGCTTTTTAATAAAACGTTGATACCTATTGTCGCTGCTTATTTGGTAGATAATCTTTCAGTTAAACATGAAGCTGCAGAAGAGCTAGCCCGCACGCATATACAGTTATGCTATGATGTATGTCATTTCGCTGTAATGTATGAAGAGCCAGCTGCGGCAGTAAAAGCCTTTAAGGAAGCGGAAATCCGTATTGGAAAGATTCAGATTAGTGCTGCCCTCAAAGCGGATTTGCCTACACCTGTTGAGTCCAGAGGACCTTTACTACAAGCCTTTCAAAATCTGTCAGAATCGACATATCTTCATCAGGTTGTGGCCAGAAAAACAAATTTACATGCAAATGAGAATTGGTCTGCTCGTCAGCAGTATCCAGACCTTTCCGACGCCTTGCCACATATTTTTGATCCGGATGTGGCAGAGTGGCGTACACATTTCCATGTACCCTTGTTTATTAAGGATTATGGTCTACTACAATCTACCCAGGAAGATATAGAAAAGGTATTGCGTATTCAAAAAGCCAGTCCATTTACAAATCACCTGGAGGTAGAAACCTATACATGGGAAGTATTACCTGCAGAATTAAAAATAAATTTAAAAGATTCTATTGAGAGAGAGATGAAGTGGGTTTTGCACAAACTAATTGAATAACAAACAGATATAGCAGCTCAAAAAGCATAATCCTGTATATTACATATACAGGAGCAGACTTATTAAAGCTAGTTTACTTACTTTATAAAGGCATAGTTATCAAGTGATAGCAATGCCTTCATCTTTAAGAGATATTTATCTTAATATCCAACTAGTACTCATGTGGAAAAAGTGAAGAAATGAAATTCATGCTCAATGGAAATTAAGTATAAATACTTGTGTGATATGCTTTGTGAAATATTTATTAATGCTTGTTTGTCAGAGTGTTAGTTGATTAAGAAAAGATATCGGTAGATGTATTTTTTATAGTATTTTTACTCTGAAAAAAACTTCTAATCTATTGCCTTTTACAATTTTTTCAGGAAACTTTATATCTCTGATACCAAACCTCTCACCAACCAATAATACAGGGCTTGAAAGTCACTTTTCTGTATTCCCTGGTATTTTGACAAGTATTTCTTTCAACATTGCAACCTTTCATGAATAGCATTCTTTACTTTTCATTAGGTAATAGAAATACAAGTCAGCAGTTCAATACTAATTTGAGTTAATCGATAATGTAAGAAACAATAATTTCTTTCCCATTTTATCATTTTAAGCTCTAATCATATGTACGGAATTGTCAATAAAGCAATCCAAGGTCTCGTTACTGAAAATTTCGGTCTTGAGAAATGGAATCAGATCAAAGTTCATAGTGGTATTGCAGATGATTTATTCATTAGCAATGAACCCTACGACGATTCGATAACCTATAAGTTAGCAGGCTCTGCCAGCCATATATTGGGTTTGAGCCTGCGTGAAGTATTACTTGCTTTTGGTAGATATTGGATACATAATACGGGCCATCAGCATTATGGCTCTTTGATGCTTACCGGAGGAAGGAACTTGCGAGAGTTTTTAATTAATCTGCCAAACTTTCACAGTCGTGTCATGCTTGTCTATCCCAGTATTACCCCTCCCGAATTCAGAACCCAAGCTATCAATGAGAAAGAATTACATATACATTATTATTCTACCCGAATGGGATTGACTGACTTTGCGGAAGGCTTAATTATTGGCTTGGCAGAAGCATTTCATGAGTCTGTATCAGTAGCATTACTTCAGGCTAAAAAAAGTAAAGACGAAGCAGATATCTTTAAGATAAGTTGGTAAGATATTATCTTCTCGTCCAAGAGTGTAGGTCTGAAAACTTATACCCTATCATCGAAAATATTTCTGACCTGTGTTTTTATAAGGGAGAATATTTACACAAATAGTATTCTCTTTGACAAATTTTCAACTTTCTCTGTAGAAATATGGAATTTCTATATAATAGTAATTCTATTGATGTGGATTTATTGTTCCCTTTCTTTTTTGAAATGGACCAATCTTTGATTATTAAGAAATCTGGGAAAAGCTTACAGAAGATCAATTCTCAAGTAGCCTCCTGTCCATTATTTTCAGCTTGTTTTCATATTCAGAGACCATGGAGTGCAAAGTACACGTTTGAAAGTATATTGGAATATTCTTCACAAATATTTATTCTCACAGAATCAACAAAAGGGCTTACTCTGCGTGGGCAATTTATCTTCTTAAACAAAAGTCATACACTTTTGTTTATAGGAACGCCTTGGCTTACCTCAACAGATCAGTTAGCACAATATTCACTAAGTGTTCCAGACTTTGCACTTAGTGATTCATTCACAGACATGATTCAGTTTCTGAAGATACATGAGATAAATACATCTGAAATCCGCTCATTAGCAAATAATTTAAAAGAGCAGAAACAGATAATAGAGCAGAAGGAGCTTCTTTTTCGTCAACTTGTTGAGAATGCAACTGATATCATTTTTCGGTATAATACACAAGGAACGATTACATATATTAATCCTGCAACAGAAGATATTACTGGATATACAGCAGAAGAAATTATTGGACAAAAGATACAATATGTAGTTTCACCCTCTTTTAAAGAAGAAGTAATACGAATTTTTTTGGATCAGATTCATAGACAATTACCTAAAGTCAGCTTTGACTATACCTTTACACATAAAGATGGCCGACAGAGATGGCTATCTCAGAATAGCATAGCCATTTTTGAAAATAATCAGATCGTAGGAATTACAGCGGTTGCCAGAGATATTACATATAAAAAGGAAGCAGAAGAAGAATTACTACTCTCACGTCAGAAGGCACTTGAACTGGCTGCTACCAAGGAAAGGTTTTTAGCCAATACCAGCCATGAAATCAGGACGCCTATGAATGCGATCATTGGGCTTAGTGATTTGCTACGGGAAACACCTTTAACTGAAAAACAGCAAGAATATGTGCATTCTATTCATACATCTGCTGAAAACTTATTAGTTATTATCAATGATATTCTTGATCTGTCTAAAATAGGTGCAGGTAGATTGGAACTGGAACATATCGATTTTGATCTCAATGAAAAGCTGTCAAGTCTGATACGTTCACTGCAAATTAAGGCTTCTGAGAAGAACATTACACTTTCTTCTTCTATTGATCATCATATAAACAAGTACATAAAAGGCGATCCTTACCGGTTAAACCAGATTTTAATGAATCTGCTGAGTAATGCTATTAAATTCACAGATCATGGACGAATTACTCTTACTGCTACATTATTAGAAGAATTGTCCTCCCATCAGATAATCCGTTTTTCTGTAGAGGATACAGGGATTGGAATTTCGTCCGATAAGCTATTCTCTATTTTTGAGGATTTTACACAGGCTGATACTTCCACTACCCGTAAATATGGTGGCACAGGTTTAGGGCTCTCTATTTGTAAAAAGTTATCAGAGTTAATGGAAGGATCGCTGGACGTAAGTAGTACACCTGGCAAGGGATCCATTTTCACACTGACTGTAACACTTGAAAAAGGTGTAGAAATAACTGCCAATAAAGAATCTATCCATGAAGCCAATTCTGATTTCCTTAGTGGAAAATCTGTACTCCTGGTGGAAGACAATGAGTTTAACCAACTCCTTGCAATCACGATTCTGCAGCAGTGGAATACAAAGGTTACGCTGGTTCCCGATGGCTTGGCTGCAATTGCGGAAGTACGAAAGCAGGAATTTGATATTATTTTAATGGATATTCAAATGCCTGTTATGGGAGGTATTGAGGCAACAGAGATTATACGAAAAGACTTGTGTATCACTACTCCTATAATTGCCCTGACAGCAGATGCTATTGTTGAGAATATAAAGGAGTATCTGGATAAAGGAATGAATGCCTGTGTGACTAAACCCTTTCAGCGAGATAACTTATTTAAGGTTATGTATGATCTGCTCAGTAATAAAGCGTTGACCAAAGTAAATAGCCGGATGATTTAAAAGGATTTTATAGATAGGGCGTTCAGGCTATTTTCTACCAGATTCGCGATTAGCTTTATTTCCATGTTTTATTTATGACAAAGAAGTCCAATGTGCATAGTTGTTGGCAAGCAATAGTTTTGCGGTGAATTCCGATCAGATTTTGTTTGTGCCGTGAATTATGCGCAAAACGAAAAATGAACGGAATTCCGATCATAACTCAACTTGTCGTGAGTTATGCGCAAAAGAAAAAGTGATTGTAGTTACAGGCAAACTCTTTATTAATTGAACAGATGATACTACCTTCACTGAAAAATCTTTTGCACTGAATTATGCACAAACAAAAAATCTGTGTTAAAGGATACTCATCCTAACATTAGAAAAGTGTATAAAACAGCAGTACTTCGCTCTTTTTCATTTTCTGCATTTAAATGCGTACTTTGGGTGCATGTTAACACTTCTGAAAGCATACCAAAAACGGCTAACTAATCTTACCTCATCCAATAAGTCACTGCTTTTGTTGACACTACCTTCAGAGCAGTTTTTCGATCTTCATGAATTGGATTTTCTTGATAATAAACCTTCATTTGATATCATTCGCCAACTGATTGCAGGAAAGAATAAGATTGCCCTTTGTGATGTATTGGACAGTCGGTATGACAAAGTGAATGAAGCAACCAAACGATTACGACGTATCGTGCGGACGGCTACATTTATTGAACAGGAACGTGGTGCTCAGGATTTGTATGTTGGTTATCCCATGATACATGGTAAACTCATTGATGGCACACCCGTTCGATGTCCATTATTATTTTTTCCTGTACACCTGGGACAATCTGGTAACCGTTGGGAATTATATCAAAGAGAAGGTGAAGAGATCCAATTGAATAAAAGCTTTTTACTAGCCTATTCCTACTTCAATAATGTAAAGATTACAGATGAATGGATAGAGACGGACTTTGATGATTTTAGTAAGGATAGTCTGGAATTTCGAACCCGACTATATGAATTATTAAAACAAAGCCCTCTTGAGATCAATTTCAATCAGGATACTTTTACAGATAAGTTGCAACCGTTCCAAACATTTAAAAGAGGGGATTTTGAGGCTTTGCAACGTAATGGAGAGATTAAATTATATCCTGAAGCAGTTCTGGGAATTTTTCCACAAGCAGGATCTTATTTAATGCCTGATTATCAGTATCTGATTGAAAAGGATGAGTTCAAAGAAACTGAAGACTTTTTTCTTCGAAAGATCACAGAGGAAAAAAGTCGTAAGATTGCGAATGAAGAAAATTTGTTGACGCCATTGCCTTTAGATGCCTCACAGGAGCAGGCTATGCAAATGGTAAAGTCAGGTAAGTCGATTGTGGTACAAGGACCTCCTGGAACAGGTAAATCGCAGTTTATTGCCAATCTCATGGCAGACTATGCCGCACAGGGGAAACGGGTGCTGTTGGTTTGTCAGAAACGGGTTGCACTGGATGTCGTATATGAACGACTTCGGCAGGTGGGGATTACAGATTTTCTGGCGTTAGTCCATGATTTTAAACAAGACCGCAAGGCTCTTTATGAGCAGATAAATCGGCAGATAGAACGTATAGACGAATACAAACGTCTCAATCTGAGTCTGGATGCTATCTATCTGGAACGTAACTTTACACAAGAATGCCGGCGAATTGATAAGCTTACTCAGGAACTGGAAGAGTTTCGGAAAACATTATTTGATGAGACAATTTGTGGTATCTCAGTAAAAGAACTGTATTTGACCAGTAGTCCTGAAAAGCCAGGTGTTTCTCTTAAAAAGGAATATAAACATTTTCGGTTTGGAGAAACGGATGATTTTATGAGACGTTTGGCTGTATATGAATCCTATTTGCCCTTAGAAGCTGAATTTTATCCCTTGCATGATCGTGTTTCCTTTCATGCGTTTACTTATTCTGACCAGGATCTACTTACAGAATATCTTCAGGAAGTACCTGCTACTGCACAAAGTGTATTGACACAGGCAGATCGAATAGCCAATTTGAAGCTAAGTATCTCAGATCTGGAAGTATTGACAGAAGAAGAACGAAAGATGCGGCAGGTATTTGAATTGATCCCAGATGAATCTGTATGGCAGATTTTTCTTCACTATTATAAAGGCAATAACGCATTTGTGACATCTAAGTGGTTAGATAAACATGAGAAAGAGATATTAAAATGCCTTAAGGGAACAGGTATCGAGAGGAGTCTTTCTGTGGATCAACTAACTCGTGCATTGGAGTTATGTATGAATGCGCTGGAAGCACGACAAAATCTGTTCTCTTGGATCAGGTGGAGTTGGTTTTCAGGAGAAAAAAAGGAAGTACAATCCATTGCAAATGATAATGGATTATCTCTGGAACGGAGTGATTTAAAGAAACTGGTAGAGAAGATTAAACGACGAATATCATTCGAGAAAGTAAAAGATAATCTTACTGTTGCCTGGAATACTGAAAATCTGTATGATCCAGATCTGGCTAAGCAATGGTTTGAAAATCAACGGACTGCCCGGAAAGCCTACAAACTATCCAAGAAACTGGCTTCCTTCTATCCGTTAGCAGCTTTATTACAGGGCTCTTATAGAGTATTTCAGGAGAAACTCTATCAATTGCAGGCAATAGCAGATGAGTGGAGGCAAAGTAAAGTGAGATGGAGACGGTATCTGACACAGGAACAGGTGACACGTGCCTGGAAAAATCCGATGAGTATTCAGGATCAACTCATTGCTCTTGCAGAAGACTTTGATGCTCTTTGCGAACTGGATAAGATTAAGATTAGTTTTTCCTCACAAGAACGTGATGTATTAACCAAGCTACATACTTATTATACTGCATTGAGTAAAGATGACCTTTCACAAAATACTTTCTCTGGATGGGCCTCTCTTTTTGACAATAGCCTTCGACTGGCATGGATTGATCATATAGAAGGACAATATCCTGTGTTACGGGCAGTATCAACACATAAACTCAAGCAGATGGAGGATGAGCTACAGGAAGCTCTGTTAAAAAAGCAAAATCTGAGTCGGGAGATGTTGTTGATGAAACTGAGGGAACAGACCTATCGGAATGTGGAGTTCAATCGATTAAATAATCTGGTTACCTATCGTGATCTGAAACACCAGGTCTCAAAAAAACGTCACATTTGGGCTTTGCGGAAATTATTTGGAGCGTTAGGAGATGAAATATTTCAACTGGTTCCTTGCTGGATGGCTTCTCCTGAGTCCGTTTCTGCTATTTGGGATATTCAATCTTCGGATATTGGTTCTGGTGAAGACAACTCTGCTGTTGCAAAGGCCGGAAAAACAATATTTGATCTAGTAATTTTTGATGAAGCTTCCCAGTGTTTTGCGGAACGTGGCTTACCTGCCATGGCTCGTGCTCAGCAGATAGTTATCACAGGTGATAGCAAACAATTGCAGCCGAATGATTTGTATCAAATTCGGTATGAGGAAGATTCAGAAGATGTGCCTGACCTGGAGGTTAATTCTTTGCTGGACTTGGCATCAAGGTATTTGCCTCAAACTCAACTTAAGGGACACTATCGTAGTCAATCGTTAGAATTGATTGATTTTTCTAATCGTTACTTCTATCAGCAGAACCTGGAACTACTTCCTGACTTTAATCTGATTAACAAAATAGATCCTGCCATCCATTATGTTAAAGTAGATGGTGTTTGGAAAGATAGCCGGAATTATGAAGAAGCAGATGTCGTTGTTGCATTGGTTCAAAAGCTGGTTCTGCAATATCCTGAGAAACAAATAGGGGTAGTTACATTTAATTACAAACAACAGGGCCTGATACAGGATAAGCTTGATGCAGTCACTATAGAACATGGGTGGTTGTTGCCAGATAGTTTATTTGTCAAGAATATTGAGAATGTTCAGGGAGATGAACGAGATATAATAATTTTCTCATTAGGTTACGCTCCGGATAGTGCTGGACGACTGATGATGCAATTCGGTAGTTTAAACCAGCAAGGAGGGGAAAACCGATTGAATGTTGCTATTACTCGGGCCAAAGAACGTATTTATGTTGTTTCCAGTCTTCATCCACAACAATTACGTACAGATGATGTCTTACATGAAGGACCTCGGTTGTTACAAAAGTACCTGGAATATGCATGGCAGGTCTCTGCTGGGGAGTATGTCCCTAAACCTAAAATATCAGATAGGTTTGTATCTAAAAAATTACTAAAAGATAGGATTGCAGACTCACAATCTGACGCGATAAAAGAATTACCCTTTGCTGATATCACTTTAAAACAGGAGGGAAGATATGAGGCTTTGATCCTTACAGATGATGATTTATATTATCAAAGCCTTTCTGCTAAGGATGCACATGCTTACACACCTTTTCTACTAAGCGCTAAGCATTGGAAATTTAAGCGTGTATATAGTCGGGAGTGGTGGAAGAAGTCAGGACGCTTGCCTAAACAATAAAAGTAAAAGCCCGTACTTTACAGATACGGGCTTTTACTTTTTCTACTTCTTATTCAGTAATTTACTATATCTCGCAGGATCATTCAGAACTTCTACGGCTGCTTTTAATTCTTTATCATTATCAAAAGAAGCTTCTACCATACCCTTCTCAAAATAATAACGGGCTACTATTTCTTCTTCCAGTGCTTCTTTAACCTCTGTCTTGAATTTTTGCAGGTCAGATTCCTTGTTATGATACATCTTGTTTTTCAAGGCTTTGATCTGTTCCTGAATATCCTCATAATATTTTTCCTTTTTTGCATAAGCGATCAGATCTTCTACGCTTCTTTCTACCTGGGTAGTATAATCATAATCTTTACTGCCAAGCCATTTTACAAATTCCTGATATTCAGCATCTGTAAGCTTAAACTCTTTCGGGGACTTTATAGAAGCATGTTCATTCGTATACTTATTGGCATAATCGAATAGTAAATTCTTATTATCCAGGCTGAAAAGAATCTGAGGAATCAGCGACTTTTCTACTTCTACATCAGGTGAAATACCTCCTCCATCATATACTACACGCCCACTTTTAGTTTTAAATGCAACACGTAAGGAATCAGGAATCTTGCCAACGCTGCCATCTTCATTGCGATGACTGTAATCTATTGCCTGAATACAACGGCCACTAGGAATATAATATTTAGCTGTCGTCACTTTTAGTTGTGAGTTATAAGACAATGGACGGGTAACCTGAACAAGGCCTTTACCATAAGTACGTTGTCCTATCAAAACACCTCTATCATAATCCTGAATTACGCCAGACACAATTTCTGCAGCAGAAGCACTCCGGCTACTGGTTAATACTGCTACAGGAATATCTGTATCTACTGGCGGGTTCAGTGCTGTATAGACTTTGTTCCAGTCTGTAACCTTTCCTTTGGTGCTTACAATCTCAACATCTTTAGAAACAAACAGATTGGAAATATTAACAGCCTCACTTAATAAACCACCCGGGTTGTCTCTTAAATCCAACACGATTTTCTTAGCTCCCTTACCTTTAAGTTCAATCAAAGCATTTTTTACTTCACGAACAGCACCACTAGTAAAGTCTTCCAGATGAATGTAGCCAATATCATTAGTTACCATACCATGATAAGGTACATTATCGATCTTAATATTTTCACGTGTCAGAGGAACTTCTATTGATTTATCTTGTCCATATCTCTTAATTGTGAGCTTCACCGGAGTTCCTGCCTGCCCGCGGAGTAGCTTATTTACATCCAAGTAGGTTTTATTCTTCAGATCAATATCGTCAATCTTGGTAATCTCATCACCTACTTTTAATCCTGCGCGAACTGCCGGAGAGTTGTCGTGAGGCATGATCACGTAGGTTTTTCCCATGCGAGAACCTACAACTGCACCAATTCCTCCATACTGTCCGGTAGTCATGGTTCGATAATCTTCAATTTCATCTTCAGGAATATAATCTGTGTAAGGGTCCAGAGATTTTAACATGGCATCGATGCCTACTTTCATCACATGATTGGGATTGACTTCATCAACATAGAAGTTATTTACTTCACGGAAAAGTGTACCAAAGATCTCCAGATTCTTCGCTATTTCGAAGTAACGCTCTCCTGGATCAGAGAATGCAAAGCCTCCCAGTAATGCTGCCGGAATTGCTGCAAACAATAAAGATTTACGAACTTTAATCATAATATTTTTCAATGCTGATTAATTACAACTGAAAAAAGTTGTAAAATTTAGCAAATAGATAACGAAAAGCCAAAGATTAAATTGTTAAAATGATGAATGGCTAGTAGTCTGAAGTCCAGCGTCTTGTAACTTTTTCCAAACCGCATTAAATTTTTTGCTCAGAATGTCAGAAGGCAGTATTTCCTTACTTACATAGATAACACTCAGATAGGCTGGAAAGACGGAAGGAGGGGTAGCTGAAAGCCATTCATACTTATGATGACGATAGATTTCCTTTAATCTGCGGCGTATAAGATTTCGTTTGTTTGAACGCTTAAAATTTCGCTTGGAAATAGAAAAAAATATTTGGGGATAGGTGATTTCTTCGTCTGTTCTGGGAAGATACTGAATCCGAAAAGGATATAAATAAACAGAGGAACCTTTCTGAAAAAGTTCCTCGATTATCTTTTTGCTACAGAGCCGTTCAGCTTTGGGAAGATTTTGGTTTTTTACCAACATAAGAAGTAGTGATCAGCAAATAATCATTAGTATAATAGCCAATGACAAATGCCAGAAATGACCAGCTAGTATAATTATGCTTTATGTCTTCTTTCGTCTGACACAGTTAGTTTTTTGCGTCCTTTGGCGCGACGGCTTGCTAACACCCGACGTCCATTAGGGGTCGACATTCTCTCAAGAAAGCCGTGCTTGTTTCTTCTCTTGCGCTTGGAGGGCTGAAATGTACGTTTCATGACAATAAACTTAATATTATTATTTTAGATGCATTTCTAAAAAACAGGGTTGCAAAGATAAAGAAAGCATTTTAAAATAAAAATATTTGATCGTATTTTGTTATATATTAATCTGAATAAGCTTGGTTTAGGCTTATTTTATTCCTGATATACTACCTGTAATACGGTTTGCCCAACTGCTTTAAGTGTATTCTTATCTATAATCTGCATGTTATCTGCATGAGTGTGATGGTATTTTCCAAACTCGCCTTCTGTTGAGAAATCGATGATATCGATAGTTGGGATACGCGCATACTCATTGATATATACATGGTCATCTATAATTTCAGGTGCCTGACCATTACGGAAATATTGTCCATAACCTAGCGCCTGACCTATATTCCATACCTGATCTACAATGCCAGCAGCATATCTTACTGAACTTCCTTCTTTATTAAAAACAGCGTTTTTAGCCCCTGCCATGTCAAGTAATATCCCGAAGTAGGCTGAATAACCTGGTTTGTGCAGGTTTTTACCCCAATGCTGAGAGCCTAGGCAATAATATTCTACATTAGATTCCGGATTTGTGTATTTGTCTCTGTTTTCAAAGTCTGGAATGCCATAATCTTCCACATCAAAAAGAATAATATCAACACCAACAGTCGGTTTTGTTGATGCTGTTGATAAGACTCTGGCTATTTCCAGTAATATGCCAGTTCCACTAGCTCCATCATTAGCACCATCAATAGGTTGTTTGGTTTTAGCGCTATCTTTATCGGCTACATGGCGGGTATCCCAATGAGCTGCCAGGAGAATGTGTTTTGGTGCTTTTGCATTGAATGACGCGATAATATTGCGTGCTTTAAGTGGTGTTCTATCATAGGCATTCGCTGTAAACTCCTGTACAGTTACCTCGGCTCCATATTGTTTTAATGTAGCTATCAGATAATCTCCACAGGCACGATGCCCAGCAGTGTTAGGCACTCTTGGACCAAATTTGACTTGTCTGTCTACAAAGGAGTAAGCAGAATCTGCCGAAAAATCAGGTGCTTTGGTTGTAATTACAGATTGGCTTTCTGTTGTTTGTGTGGTCTGGGTCTCACTCCCTTTTGCACCATCCTGACAGGCTGATAACCACACTACTGCTCCTATAAAAAATATAATCTTTTTCATCAGAAAAAATAATACCAGATCCTTCGGTTGATAAGATAGTTGTTTCAGGTGTATTCGAAAGAGGATAAAGAAACGTTACAAAAATCAACTTTGCAAACATTCTTTCTTTAATTCTGGCCGGGTTAACTCAAACAGGATATTAGAAGTGAAAACTCATCGACGCATTTTTAGTCTCAAATATTCGGATGAACTGGATTCGAAAGACAATTTAATGAGCATAGAAATTTCATTTTCCCATATTAATGTGCATGCCATAGGATATTTTTGATCACTGATTGCTATATAGGTGGTATCATAGCCAGAAATCTGCTTGGCGGTAAGCTTATATGTACTAATCTGAATCATTGGTAATTCAGTTTGGTACATATCATAATAAACACAGGCTAGCTTTCCATTGAGAGGAGATATTTGTGGTTTTTCAAAGAAGATTGCTGTATCACCCGTTTGCTTATCTACTGTGAAATATTCGTACCATTCATAGCCTGTACATTCCATTAAATATTTATCAATATCTGGTAAGTATCCAATGTATTTGTATTCAAGGAAATTATCATCCTTAGAAAGATTGTTCTTTACAACAAATGATTTTCCTGTAGCTAATGGTAATCTGATTTCTCCGTTAATTATTTTAAACCGGTTAGTATCTCTCTTTATTTTATCCTGATAGGTTATTTCACTGGATGCAAACTCTTTTTCTGAGATAACAGACAATACAAAACGTGTAGAGTCGGTAGGCTGAACAAAAGAAAAACGGGTAGAAGCAACTACCTGCGGATCTTGTTTGCGTCCTTCCAGCTTATGCACTGCTACTGTTTGGGCTAAAGCAGATTGCCTGCCACTGTGACATGAGAACACAGTGACAGGAATCGTTATTACTAAGAGTATCTTTTTGACCATCAGAATACACTGGAAAAAGAACCAATACTTGTTGTGAGAGTGCATAGGCGTTCCTGTTCAAAAAAGATACTTACCCAAAATGACAACTTATCAGCCATAGGCCACTCAATCAAATAACTACTCTTCATACGCCCAGGCTATACCAGTTTTCATATCACGTACAACAACTCCAATTTGTTTCAATTGAGCCCGGATTTCATCTATTTTTGTGTAATTTTTCTCAACTTTTGCATCTTTATAGATAGCAAGAAGCTCAGAGAGTAACAACTCAAATGCGTCAGGTTTCTCTTCTTTGAGTCCTAATACTTCTTCGATAAAAGTTACGTACGTGATACGGAGCATATTAAATCCTTCTTCTCCCAGCTCTGCACTTTGTATTTGTCCTAATTGTAGTTGATTTATTTTCTTAAGCAGATCGAATAGCTTGGCAATAGTGACTGCCGTGTTCAGATCATCATTCATGGCATCATAGCAACCTTGTGCGGCTGTTTTGATGTCTTGCAGATGTTTTTCATTTACCAATACTCCATCTACTTCTGAAAAGGTTTTTGTTTTGATATAAAGAAGCCCATTTATTAAGCGCCGATAGGCTTTGCCTGCTGCTTGTAGTGCATCATTTCCCAGATCTAATACACTTCTATATTGCGATTGCAGCATAAAGAACCGTACAGTCATTGGGCTATATGCCTGAGTTAAGAGTAAATTTTGTCCTGTAAACAGTTGATCTGGTAAAATGGAATTACCTTTTGCTTTGGACATTTTCTCTCCATTCAATGTCAGCATATTCGAGTGCATCCAATATTTTACTGGCTGTACTCCATTAATACCTACTGCCTGAGCAATTTCACATTCATGATGTGGAAATTTCAAATCCATACCTCCACCATGAATATCAAAGTGATTACCCAGATATTTCGTACTCATACAAGTACATTCCAAATGCCAGCCTGGAAAGCCATCACTCCAGGGAGATTTCCAACGCATAATATGCTCTGGTGCTGCTTTCTTCCAAATTGCGAAATCCAGCGGGTTCCGTTTTTCCGACTGCCCATCCAGTTCACGGGTTTCATTGATTAGTTCTTCTATTACCCGACCAGAAAGTTGTCCGTAATTCTGGTGTGATGACTGGTATGTATTTATATCAAAATATACAGACCCATTTGATTCATAGGCGTATCCTTTTGTGATTAGTTCTTTTACTGCCTCAATCTGTTCTACCATATGCCCTGTCGCAGAGGGTTCTATACTTGGAGGTAACATGTTCATGATACGTAGTACATCATGAAAATTGTTAGTATAAAACTGGACAACCTCCATGGGTTCCAGTTGTTCCAAACGAGCCTTTTTGGCAATCTTATCTTCTCCGTCATCGGCATCATTTTCCAGATGGCCTACATCTGTAATGTTTCGCACATATCTGACTTTATAGCCTAAGTGAAGCAAATATCGATACAGTATATCGAATGTAAGAAATGTACGTACATTGCCCAGATGGACAGAACTATATACTGTCGGGCCGCACACATACATACCAACATAAGAAGGGTGTATGGATTCAAACAGTTCTTTCTGACGTGTAAGTGTGTTATAAAGTTTTAATGGCTGGGGATTCACAAAGAGTAAAGAATTAAAATTGAAAGATCAGGAATGTTTTATGCATGAAAAGGTTTACATGCAACAACATCGATCGAGGTATTTGTTCAGTAGCATACTTCTTTTGTGGAAAAATTTGAGTTCACCAGAACCATATATGAAAAATGGCAACAAAGATACAGAGAGTTTAACTATAGCAAATAGTTTATCTACAGTAAAGTTAAAAACTACAGATATTCTTCATTTTTATAAGTGGGTTGCTTAGGAAAGGATAGTGGTTTGAATACCAGCCATAAAGATAGTTATTTTACTTGTTTCTCCTTTTGGAGTGAAGTAAAATATTTCTCTAATTCAGATTCAATGACCGTAAAAGTCTGATCTTTCAATGATTCCATATCATCAACTGTCATTCCTGTTGTTGGAATAGGTTCATGAATGATTACTTTTATGCCTTTACGTAAAAATAACAGCTTTCCATCATCTGGTAGGATCTGCCAGTTATATGGGAACGTTATGGGAACAATAGGCACCTGTGTATCAATAGCCATCCGAAAAGCCCCATCCTTAAAAGGTGCCATTCGTGGAGGTTGTTTGGATTTAATGCCACCTTCCGGAAAGATTACAATGCTACGATTGTGCTGAAGAAAATGCACGGATTTCTGTACAATTCTGTAACGTTCCAGTTTGCTCTCCCGATTGACCGGAATATGAAGCTTGCGAAACATATAGCCAAACAGAGGAACTTTGGTAATCTGGCTTTTTCCAATGAAAGCATAATAGTGAGGCAATACCACTCCCATTACTGCAATATCCAGATAGGAAAAATGATTGGAGCAGAATACATAGGCTTGATTATGAGATAATGTTGCTCTGTTCTCTATATCAACAGAGATCCCACATAACGGAAAAAATAATTGGCCCCATAAACGATTAAGGTAATGGGCTTTAGGATGCCATTTTTCTCGTTGCAGAAACAACCAGAAAAATGGAAACAACAATAAAAACAATCCAAGAAACCAGAAATAACACCAAAAAGAATACAGTCGTCGCATGAGCTAGTGAGAACAATTATTCCAGCAAACTACATAAGCTGAAATAGTTGGAACAGAAGCGCAAATTAGAGAAAAGCAGGGGATTGCCCGAATAATTGGTTTAAAATTATTTGTGAACAGCAATATCTGAATGTTGATAGTCAATACAATTCACCCTTCATAACCGTAATAGCCTGCCCACCAAGTAATACCCGGTCATTCAGTAGGCGAACTTTCACAACACCTCCTCGTGAAGATGCCTGAAAACCCGTCATAGTTGTTTTGCCCAGTTTTGCTGCCCAATAAGGTGCTAAAGCTGTATGCGCAGAACCTGTAACCGGATCTTCGCTCACACCTACAGCAGGGGCAAAAAAGCGGGAGATAAAATCATACTCAGTTGATTGGCTACGAGCTGTAACAATCGTGCCTCTTATGGGCAATTTGCTTAATTCTGAGAAATTGGGTTGTAAGTTTCTAAGTACTTCCTCTGACTCAATTTCAACCAGATAGTCCATTTTATTATTTCCTGCAAAAATAGGATTAACACCTAATGCTTCTGCTAATCCTCCTGGAGCTTTTACTTCTGTTGCTTGTTTTGCTGGAAAGTCCATTTCAATCCAGTCATTATTTTTTGTACAGGTAAGAAGGCCACTTCGTGTAAAGAAACGGGCTGTATCTTCATGAGATAGTTTTTGAAGCTGCCAGAGTATATGTGATGTGGCTAAGGTTGCATGGCCACATAAGTCTACTTCTACTTTAGGCGTAAACCATCTTAGTCGGTATCCATCACCTTCTGGCCAGGCAAAAGCTGTCTCAGAAAGATTCATTTCCATAGCCAGATTTTGCATCCATTCTTCTTTTGCTGGTTCTTCCAATAAACAAACTGCAGCTGGATTGCCTCCAAAAATGCGTTGAGTGAATGCATCAACCTGATAGATATTCATAGACATGTTCGGTAAGGTATGGTCAATAAGATGTTACACTATCAAAGGAATACTTTTTTCAGTGTTTTTTCAAAATAATTTTTTGAGTTCTCCGTCTAGCACAAAACCAGTTATCCAATCAGACCTTTACATAAACTACTATATTTCATGCTTTCCAGATTAATGGTTTTATTGCTCATCGTAGTTCTATTCTTTGGAGTTGACTATTATGTATATCATGCTTTACGTACTCTGCCTGAATCGTTTCGGCGACCAGCCCAATGGATCTCACTTTTTTTCTCTATTGGATCAATAGTTTCATTAGTATTATTCTTTTTAATACCTGGTTTGCAAGGTTCTGTAATGCGGAATTTTCTTATGACTATGGTATTTACTAATCTGCTTATCAAGCTTTTTGCAGGGATTTTTGTGCTTTTGGATGATATTATCCGATTAGGAAAATGGGTAGTTTCTAAATTTACTTCTTCTGACGTGCCTGCCCAAGTTTCAACCACAACTCCTCAGGATGCCGCACCCATAATTCCTCGTTCTGAGTTTTTGATCAAAGCTGCTGCCATTGCAGGTACGGTTCCTCTTATAGGAGTAGGATATGGTATATTGCTGGGAGCACATGATTACAGAGTTCGTAGAGTAACTTTACGATTACCTAACTTACCCCGTTCATTTGACGGACTACGTATTGCTCAGATCTCAGATATTCATTCAGGTAGCTTTTTTAATAAGAGAGCTGTTACTGGAGGAGTAGACATGTTGTTGAAGGAAAAGCCAGATATGATATTCTTCACAGGAGATTTAGTTAATAATATTGCAGAAGAAGTTGCAGATTATGTTCCAATCTTCCAGAAGTTAAAAGCGCCTCTGGGTGTATTTTCGACATTAGGTAATCACGATTATGGAGATTATGTGAATTGGGAAAGCGCAGCTGCAAAAACAAAAAATCTCCAGGATTTAATGCATGCCCATAAGCTGATGGGATGGGACTTGCTAATGGATGAAAACCGGAAAATTGTTCAAAGTGGCGATGAAATCAGTATTATTGGGATTCAAAACTGGGGACGAAGTTTTTCAAAACATGGAAATCTGGCAAAAGCCTATAAGGGCGCAGAAGATGCTCCAGTAAAACTGCTTCTGTCACATGATCCTACACATTGGGATGCTCAGGTTCGTTCAAACTTCCAGGATATTGATGTTGCATTTGCCGGACACACACATGGCGCACAGTTTGGTGTAGAAATAGGGAATATTCACTGGAGTCCAGTTAAATATGCTTATAAACAGTGGGCTGGTTTGTATCAGGAAAAAAATGATGTAGGAAAAACACAATACCTATATGTGAACAGAGGATATGGATATATTGGTTTTCCAGGACGTGTAGGGATGCCTCCTGAAATAACCATTTTTGAATTAAAGACAGTTTAATAAGAAATAAACTTTATAGGAATAAATGCTTATTGATGAGTGTTTTAGTATAATCATATGATGTGTTGTAATTTATTTTTCTGCAAAATGAACCATTTCTGTAGAAAAATAAATTACATGTAAACACAGAATATCCTTTCAAAACACTTACTAACATGAAAAGACTACTTTTTACCTGTTTTACACTTTTAGCAACGGGTATTTTTACATTTGCACAGAAAGTTGAGAGTTGTTGCCAGATCTCAGCCACAGACGCAATGGCCCGGTTAGTAGATGACCCGGAATTTGTAGCAAGCCACCTGGCTCCGCTTCCGTATGTATATAAAGGTAAAGATGGCAAAATGATTACTTTTAAAACAACAGACGGTAAAACCGCTAATGCTTTTGAATTAAAGGCAAAAACAAAATCCAATAAGTATCTCTTTGTGTTTCAGGAGTGGTGGGGATTGAATGACTACATCAAACGTGAATCTGAAAAATACTATAACGATTTGAAAGGTGAAGTGACTGTGATCGCATTGGATATGTATGATGGAAAAGTAGCTACTGATCCTGAAACTGCAGGGAAATATATGGGAGAAGCTAAACCTGAGCGCTTGGATGCTATTACCAAAGGGGCAGTTGAATATGTAGGAAAGGATGCAAAAATAGCAACCGTTGGTTGGTGTTTTGGTGGTGCGCGTTCTCTTCAGGCGGCTTTAGTCAGTGGCAAACAAGCCGTTGGGTGTGTGATGTTTTATGGTATGCCTGAAAAAGATGTAAATCGTCTAAAGACTTTACACACAGATGTATTGGGCTTGTTTGCAGGAAGAGAAAAATGGATTAATTCAGAGGTTGTTTCCCAATTTGAAAAAGATATGCAGGCAGCAGGAAAAAAAGTGACTGTAAAAACATTTGATGCAGAGCATGCCTTTGCCAATCCAAGCAACCCCAATTACGACAAAGCAAAAGCGGATGAAGCTTATATGATGGCAATTAATTACCTGAAAGAAAAGTTCAAGGTCTAAAGTTGAATAATATCACAACTCAAAACCCTGCTTCTTTCCTGAGCAGGGTTTTGTTTTTTATGTCTATACTACTACTGAAAGTATAATTTCACTGTTTCTTTGCCAAATTGTTTTCAAGTTCATTTCCCGATTTATTACTTTGCACACAAATTATTTTTAGCATTATATGATCCAGAATCCAAAAAGATATACTGTTACAGCGGCATTAATATATGCCAATGGCCCTATACACATAGGTCATTTGGCAGGATGTTATATTCCGGCTGACATTTATGTTCGCTACCTGAGAGCTAAGGGAGCCGATGTGCTCTTTGTAAGTGGAACCGATGAGCATGGTGTACCTATTACTATCCGGGCACAAAAAGAAGGTATTACTCCTCAAGAAGTTGTAGACAAATATTATACACAAATTCGGGATTCTTTTGCTGAATTTGGTATTTCATTTGACATCTATTCCCGCACAAGCAAAAAAGTGCACCATGAGACTTCTCAGGAGTTTTTTAAAGACCTGTATGATAAAGGTGTCTTTGTAGAAGAAGTATCTCAACAGTATTATGACGAAAAAGCAGGGCAATTCCTAGCTGACAGATATATTGTGGGAACATGTCCTAATTGCGGAAATCCCAATGCATATGGAGATCAGTGTGAGAGATGCGGGAGTACCCTAAGCCCGATGGAGCTTATCAATCCACACTCAATGCTGAGTGGTGGAAAGCCAGTTTTGAAATCAACTAAAAACTGGTATCTGCCTTTGGACAAAATGCAGCCACAAATTGAAGAATATATTGCCTCTCATCCAGAGTGGAAGGTGAACGTTGCTGGGCAATGTCAGTCGTGGCTGAAACAAGGGCTACAACCACGCGCAATGACTAGAGATCTGGATTGGGGAATTCAGGTGCCTTTACCTGACACAGAAGGCAAAGTGTTGTATGTGTGGTTTGAGGCACCGATTGGCTATATATCTGCAACGAAAGATTACTTTACTGCCAAGAAAATGGGTGCTGCTCCTGAATTGTACACAGCTCCTGTACCAGAGACAACCACACCTGGTGATTGGGAGGTATACTGGAAAGCCAAAGATACCAAACTGGTACACTTTATTGGAAAGGATAATATTGTGTTTCACTGTATCATTTTCCCGGCAACCTTGATGGCTGAAGGAAGTTACATTCTGCCAGAAAATGTACCCGCTAACGAGTTTATGAACCTGGAAGGAGATAAGATCTCTACCTCACGTAACTGGGCTGTATGGCTGCATGAGTATCTGGCTGAGTTTCCCGGTCAGCAGGATGTATTACGGTATGTACTTACTACGAATGCACCAGAAACAAAAGATAATGAGTTTACCTGGAAAGATTTCCAGACTAAAAACAATAGTGAACTGGCGAGTAACCTAGGGAACTTTGTAAATCGGATTATCACATTAACACATAAGTATTATAAGGGAGAAGTTCCTGTCCGTGGGGAATTATTTGATATAGACAGGGAACTGATAGAAGCATTGGCAAAAGCCCCTGCAGAAATTGCCGAAGCAATAGAAAACTATCGGTTTAGAGAAGGTTTATCTCTGTTGATGGATATTTCCCGTATGGGCAATAAATACTTGGCAGATACTGAACCCTGGAAAAAAATCAAGGATGACCCTGAACGGGTAAAAACTATCTTAAATCTTAGTGCTCAGGTTGTGGCTAATTTGGCTGTTCTGTCAGAGCCTTTCCTGCCATTTACATCACAAAAGATATATGACATGTTAAATATTCCTATTTTGAGATGGGGACAGGCAGGAAGTGTGAATTTAATTCCTGATGGACAAGTTTTTGGAGCCGCGGAAATATTATTTTCTCAAATCGAAGATGCTACTATTCAGGCTCAGGTAAAGAAACTCGAAGATTCTAAGAAAGCAAATGAATTAGCCTCTAAAACAGTAGCACCTGCTAAGGAAGCTGTAACATTTGATGACTTTCAAAAGATGGATATTCGAGTGGCTACCATTCTGGCTGCTGAGGCTGTTCCTAAAACTCAGAAGTTGTTAAAGCTTACACTGGATACAGGATTGGATCAGCGTACTGTCGTGAGTGGAATTGCTGAACATTACAAGCCAGAAGAGATTATTGGAAAACAGGTATGTTTGCTGGCAAATCTGGCCCCAAGAGATATCAAAGGAATTTCCTCACAGGGAATGATACTTATGGCTGAAAATATAGACGGAAAACTGGCATTTGTAAGTCCAACTACATTGATTATAAATGGAGGTACCGTACGATAAGTAGTAACTGATTAGAGATATAAAAAGCCGCTGTCTGTGAAAACAAATAGTGGCTTTTTATATCTCTCTTACCTGAAGTGTAGAGCAAAGTCAATCGTTCTATATTCAGCCCAGGTCATCTCTTCATTAAAACGACTGAAGCCTACATGTCCGCCTAATGCAGGGGTTTCCAGGAATAAGTAATCGGAATGAGCAGCAATATCTGCTGGGGAACAACTTGCTGAAAGCACAGGATCATTTTGTGCATTTAAAATCAATGTAGGAACCCTGATTTGAGAAAGATAAGGTAGTGAACTACAGCGGATACAATAATCATTGTCGTCTTTAAAACCATGTAATGGAGCAACATAATGTTTGGTTATATCCATTAAGGTATCATAAGCCAATGCTTTTTTTAGAGCTTGTTGATCAATAAGAGAGGATTTACTAAGTAAAAATTTTTTGAGCTTATCCCGAAACATCCGGGCATATATGCTATGATTTCCCATAGCTTCTACACTACCTAATACGTCACAAGGAGAGGAGATGGCAACAATACTTTTTATTTCAGATGGAATGGCATTTTCCAACTCACCTGCATATTTTAATGCAATGTTACCACCTTTACTAAAGCCAACTACTGAAATGTCTTTGTATTCTTTTTGTGCTAAAACATGCTGAATAATTATATCCAGCTCGTCACTACTGCCGTGAGTAGTCATTCGCTCCAGAAGATTAGGCTCACCACTTAAACCTCTCATATTCCAGCTTAAAATATCCCATCCATTTCTGTTAAATGTCTTTGCCATTCCCAGCATATAGGTACGGGTTGAATTGCCTAATAATCCATGTGTCAGAATAGCCAACTTTGTAGTAGGAATCTGTGCATAACTCCAATCCAAATCCAGAAAATCATGATCTGGAGTCTTTATACGTTCTCGAGAGTAGTGTATCCCTTCAACACGGCGAAAAACGTTAGGCAGAATCGTTTGTAAGTGACGATTCCATTGATGGATTGGGGGATTGTAAAATGGTATAGGTAAAACAGGCATATGCTTGAATATAATGTTGTAGAACCGCAGGTTATCTGAACAGGTTCCCTTAGAGAAAATAAAGTTAAGAGCTTATACGCAAGAAATATTCAGCAATAATTTACCTTATTGAGATTCAAAGTGGCATCTTTTTTTATCTTGATATGTAATTCGGTTACCTATTTTGTTTTCTGCAATTAATGTTGTGACTAACAAGGTATTTACAGGATTTTATTTTTAAACTTTTATACTACAGACACCATACTATGAACGAAGTATTTTCCGCCAGTCGTCTTAAAGACATGTTCACTCCTGATCAGGTAGTGTTAAACGAAAAAGGCGTTTCTTTCCGAACCAAACGGTTATTAAGTGGATCCGATAATTTTGTGTTTTACTCTGATATATCAGGTGTTGATATTGATAGTGGACTTTTCTTTGCTACTATTCGTATACTTCCAAGAGCCAGGCCTGAAATCGTAATCAAGGGATTCTCGAAAGGGGATGCTGAACGAATCAAAGAATTGATTCTTGAAAGAGCATAGATTAAAAAATAATCTGAGTCTTAATAGTGAGTAGTAAAAGTTTCTTTTACTACTCACTTTGTATTGTTGCGTACAACTAGGTGCAATTTCAATCTTTAATATAGTTATGCGCAACAACGAAAATGATTGGACTTGTGTATAATCTATCTGCTGAGCAAACCCACTGCCTTGCCTTCATTGAAAAAAAATGAGCCGAACTATGCACAAATCAAAACTTTCTCCAAAAGGGTTATATCCTGCCTATCCAACGAAAAAAGAGTGAATGCCAACTTACATTTAGTTCTTGTAGAATTTTAACAAGTGATGTCTTTTCTGCCCTTATTAAGTATAAAAGATATCTTCTAGAAGAGTAATGGCCTGAGTTTCGGAAATCTTACTAACTATTTACAATCAGGCTTGAAATTGGCAACTTTGTATCGTTTGCCTTTATAGGAGTAATGCCACCACTCAGATGTGATAGGACTAAAGCCTGCCTGGATCATGGTTTGTTTGAGTAGCTGTCGACGTTGAAGTATATCTGCTGGTAGTTTTGTATAGGCATGATAGGCTTCTTTCCCAAAAAAATCAAAAGGAGTTCCCATGTCTAATTCTTTGCCTGTACTGTCTGCTAGTGTAAGATCCAATGCAGCCCCTTTATTGTGCATAGAGCCATTACCATAAGGATTTCCTACAAAGTGATCATTAGGCATTATCTTCCACATCTTTTTCTGTACATCAAGAGGCCTGTAACAGTCAAATAATCGTAATCTGTATCCTTTACCCAATAATATATGCTGAGCTTTAATTAGAGCCAGTGCCGCTTCCTTTCGAAGAAGACATTTGGCACAATCATAAACTTGTTCTTTTAGGAAGTTATTAGGAGTTGCATACCGCAAATCCAGTACAAAAGACGAATCTAACAGGATAAGTTCTACAAATCCACTATCCGGAATCTCATGAAGTTGGACTGGTTTTGGTGTTGATAGAGGTTGTTGAACCGTATCTGTCTGTTTTACATAAATTGTAGTGTCACGTAGTGAGTCGGGAGTAGGTATACCTATTTGTTTAACGGACTGGTGAGAACTTGTATCTTCTATTTTATTTGCCTTTTCTTCCTGTGAAGAAGTACAGCCATAAGACAAAAGTGTAAAAATAAATATAGATACAAATCGAGTTTGAACGTACATGAAGATAAAATAGAATAGTATAATCAATAAAATATATTGTCTACATTCACAATTACATACGGCGAATGTGGTGTAAAGTGTCAAAATTACATATTTTACTGGAAGTAATTGAGTATTTCACTAAGAGGCTATACTTATGAATTAGGTAGGGAGTAGGTTTCAGACAAGATAAAGATCTTAAAAAAAAGCGTTTTTGATAGATTTACTACATGTAGAGAATACCAAGGTTACAAAATAAAGGCAAGTTGTAAAATAAACTATGGTCCTAACGGAATTATGGTAATTTTCAACGAATAAAATGCGGGATTTGCCGAATTTTTTAAAAAAAATGGGTTGGGTATTGGCGTACATCAAAATCTTTTAACATATTGGACGCTCTTTTTGATGAGAATTGTTCTTCTGATTAAAGAAATTTAAGCTATTCATCAACCTAAAACAAACATAAAGTATTTATTCTTACATCCTTATGAATTTATTTGTAAAAAAAAATCTAGAACAACTACTTCAGGAGGCGGAGTCCAAGGAGCTTAAGCGGAGTATTGGAAAGTGGGCGTTGGTGGCTTTGGGGATTGGTGCTATTATTGGGGCTGGTCTATTTGTGCGAACAGCTGCTGCTTCTGCCGAATCGGCAGGCGCTGCTGTAACAATATCATTTATTGTAGCCGCAGTAGGTTGTGCACTGGCTGGTTTGTGTTATGCCGAATTCGCTTCTATGATTCCTATTGCTGGTAGTGCTTACACTTACTCTTATGCCACAATGGGCGAATTTGTTGCCTGGTTTATTGGATGGGATCTTGTTCTGGAATATGCATTGGGTGCTGCTACGGTTTCAATTGCGTGGTCTGAGTATTTGAATAAACTTTTAAAATCTGTTGCAGGTTGGGAAATACCTTATGAGTGGTGTCATTCCCCATTTCAATCCGATAATGGAGTGCATGGTATTATGAATATACCTGCGTTGTTCATAATTTTTATCCTTACATTGATATTAATTAGAGGTGTATCTGAATCTGCTACTGTAAATGGTATCATTGTAATTGTAAAAGTTGCCATCGTTATATTATTTATTGCTTTGGGCTGGTCTTATATTAACCCTGTTAATCATACCCCTTATATGATTCCGGAAGGAACTGCAGGACATGAAGGCTTCTTTGAACATGGATGGGGTGGTATCCTGGCAGGAGCAGGGACTGTATTTTTTGCATTCATTGGATTTGATGCTGTATCAACAGCTGCTCAAGAAACTAAAGATCCTAAGCGTGACATGCCTTTTGGTATTTTAGTATCTCTTGCTATTTGTACAGTTTTGTATATATTATTTGCTCACGTACTTACTGGTGTAGCCAACTACACTGAATTCGAAAAAGCTGGTAAAGAGGCTTCTGTTGCCTATGCAATTGAGACCTATATGACCAAATATAGTTGGTTAGCACTCTTTGTAACTATTGCTATCCTGGCAGGGTTCTCTTCTGTGATTCTTGTAATGCTTCTAGGGCAATCCCGCGTATTCTTCTCTATGTCAAAAGATGGATTAGTACCTCCAATTTTCTCTAAAGTACATCCCGTCTACCAAACACCTTATAAGTCGAATCAGATTTTCTTCATATTTGTGGGATTATTTGCTGCATTTATTCCTGGTGATGTAGTAGGCGATATGACCAGTATCGGCACATTGTTTGCCTTCGTACTTGTTTGTATAGGTGTGATTATTATGCGGAAAACAGATCCTAATACTCCACGTCCTTTTAAAACTCCATTCTCTCCAGTTGTACCTATATTAGGAGCATTGGTTTGTTTGGCAATGATCATTGGTTTGGGTGCAGAAAACTGGATTCGATTAATTGTTTGGATGCTTATCGGATTAGTAGTGTACTTTGTTTATGGCCGTCATCATAGCAAATTACAAAAACAAAAAGTTGCCTAAACCAATTCTAAAAGCAATATTGAAGAAAATAGAGGTTCTGGTAAATGAAGTTGTTATTCAAATCTTAGACTTTTTTTATAAAAACTTTAAGAAAATTGCTTTCAGACATTTACCTTTCTGTCATATGTAATATATATAGATAGCTTTACGAACCCTAAATTATTTTTTTGTTAAAAATGGGGTTTGTGTATAGGAATCTTTAATTAAATTTTAATATTTTTGAAGTTTAGATATAAAAATTGTTCATAACCATTTAAAAACCGCCTTTTATTTTGTAATTGTCAGAATGTAATAAGTTTAATTTATTTTTAATATTATTGTGTCGTTTTAAACCTAATCTTTTAATTAATCACTTATAAACGTTTAAATTGGATGAAAAATCAAGCAACAAAGCCCGCTGCTCCAAAGACAGGTGAAAAAAAATCATCAGGTGGTAACTGGTTCGCCGTTTTAACTATTGTACTCATTTTTATTATTGCCGTTTGTATTTATAATTTCATTCTGGGAGATGGTTCTCACTTCGAAGGTGGAGATAACAAAAATGAACCTATCCCTGGCGATTATTTGGGTACAGTTTACAAAGGTGGATTCATCGTGCCAGTTTTGATGACAATGTTGTTATCTGTAATCGTTTTCTCTATTGAGCGGGCTTTCACTCTTGGTAAAGCAACAGGTACTGGATCAATTGACGTGTTTGTTAGAAAAGTAAAATCATCTCTTGCTTCTGATAATATCAACGAAGCACTTGCTGAGTGTGACAAACAAAAAGGATCTGTAGGAAATGTTATCAACTCTGTATTGCATAAATACAAAGAGATGGCTGTTGATACTACTATGAGCAAAGACCAAAAAGTTCTGGCTATCCAGAAAGAGTTGGAAGATTCTACTGCATTGGAATTGCCTATGTTGGAGAAAAACCTGACTATCATTGCAACTCTTGCTTCTGTAGCTACGTTGACAGGTCTGTTGGGAACAGTAATGGGTATGATCCGCGCATTTGCCGGTATGGCACAAGCAGGTGCTCCTGATTCATCTGCACTTTCAACTGGTATTTCTGAAGCCTTGATTAACACTGCATTGGGTATTGGTACCTCTGCTCTTGCAATTATTGCTTATAACTTCTTTACAAGTAAAATCGATACGTTAACGTATAGCATTGATGAGGCTGGTTTCAGCATCATGCAGAACTTTGCTTCAAAACATAACTAATCTGATAAAGATTGAAGTAACCAACAAATACTATTCATGTATTGGTTGGTTACTTCTTATTGATTGAACTCCGCGTAGTTGAGCAAAGTGAACTTTTTGAAAAAAA
This sequence comes from Xanthocytophaga agilis, assembly GCF_030068605.1. Lineage (NCBI taxonomy): Bacteria > Pseudomonadati > Bacteroidota > Cytophagia > Cytophagales > Rhodocytophagaceae > Xanthocytophaga > Xanthocytophaga agilis. The sequence goes on along the minus strand of NZ_JASJOU010000005.1, from coordinate 253,441 downwards.
ATATAAAAAAGTTTATGGAATATGCAGGCCTTCTGCATCTATAGATAAAACGGATTTAATCATGCAAGATTTCTTTATAATGCTTGTAAAAAAGAAACATCATTATGGCAAAAGTAAAAGTTCCCCGTAAATCCATATCGCTTGATATGACTGCAATGTGTGATGTGGCTTTTTTGCTACTTACCTTCTTCATATTAACCGCGACTGCAAGAGAAGAAGAGCCTGTTGTTGTTGATACACCTGGTTCCGTATCAGAGACTGTATTACCTGACCGCGATGTCCTTATTATCAGTATTGACAAAGGAGGACAAGTATTCCTGAAAGTAGACAGTGAAAAAACACGTCTGGCTATGCTGGATAAAATGGCAGGAAGGTATCAGGTTTCTTTCAGCGAAGGAGAAAAGAATCAATTTCGTCTGACTGAGATGTTTGGTGCACCAATTGCTAATCTTAAGAGTGTACTACACGCAAAAGGAAAAGACAGAGTTGCCTTACAAAAAGGTATTCCTACGGACTCTCTTGACAATCAGTTAGATAATTGGGTTTCGTATGCTCGTTTGGCGCAGGTAGAAACATTTGGTACTCAACAACAACTGCGTGTTGTGATTAAAGCTGACAAGGATACAAAATACGAAGTGATCCAAAAGGTAATTGATACCTTGATGAAGCAAAATATGAACAAGTTCAACCTCATTACTAATCTGGAGCAAATGCCTGCAGGTTTTGGTGGAGAAAGAGAGAGACATTAATAAACATACTAGTTTATTAATGATTTCTAAAAACTGTTCAACTAGTTTATTTGTTAACCTTTTAACTGATTTATAGAAATGGCAGATGTAGATACCGGTGGTAAGGGTGGTGGTAAAAAGAAAGGTGCCAAGAAAGCATCGACAAAAGTTGATATGACACCAATGGTAGATTTGGCATTCTTATTAGTGACGTTCTTTATGCTTACTACTACCTTGAGTAAGCCAAACACAATGTCACTGAATATGCCAGAGAAGCCTAAGCCTAATGACCCTCCACCACCTAAAGTAGATGAACGTGTGACAACTACTGTAGTACTAGATAAAAACAATCGTATTTTCTATTACAAAGGTGTTGAAACTCCAGAAGTTTTCACAACTGATTATTCTGCAGAAGGATTTCGGAAAATGGCTGTAGAAATGGTTGCGAAGGGTAAAAGCTTGCAAAAGGATGCTGTATTCATCATTAAGCCAACAGCAGAGGCATCTTATAAGAATGTGGTAGACATTTTGGATGAGATGAAAATTACAGATGCCAAAGTATACGCTATCCAACAGCTTTATCCTCAGGATAAGGAAATTATTCAAAAGTATAAAACAGAACATAATATCACTGACTGATCATGATAGATTATAAGTCGCCGAGTGTCACCTTAGACGATATCGTCTTTGAGGGCAGAAATCACTCTTATGGAGCTTATATGATCCGTAAGAACTATCAGCGTATTGTGCTGCGTTCTTTGTTGATTGGTGGTGCGCTTTTTATCGTTGCTTTCTTGTTTATGCAGTTTGTTACAACACAGGAAGACACTGAAGAAGCGGTAGAAGTAGTAGCTGACTTAGCTAACCTTCCACCTCCACCACCTGTAGATCCCAATGAACCACCTCCACCTCCACCTCCACCTGCCCCACCGCCACCCAAAGTAGCAACCATCCGGTTTGTGGAGATGGAAGTTGTAACTGCTGAAGAAGCTGTAGAACCTGTAACACGGGTTGAAGAGACAGAAAACAAGCAGATTGCAATGGAAACACAGGAAGGAGAGGAGACAAGTGTTGACTTAGGTTTACCTGAATCTGCTCCCTCTGTGTTGTCAGAAGGAACAGGTGAGGAAGAACAACCTTTCGTTGCTGTAGAACAGATGCCTGAATTTCCAGGTGGAATTGCAGAACTTGGTAAATACCTGCAGAAAAACCTGCGTTATCCTGCTCAGGCTCGTAATCAGAATATTCAGGGCAAGGTTTTTGTATCGTTCGTTGTAGGTGCCGATGGCACTATCAAAGATGTTACAATTGCTAAAGGTATAGGATATGGTTGTGACGAAGAAGCGAAACGTGTAGTTAGCTCTATGCCAAAATGGAAAGCAGGTCGTCAAAGTGGACGTAGTGTTCCTGTTCGTTATAGCTTACCAATCAGCTTTACACTGGCATCTCAATAGTTTAATAAATTAAAAATTCTGAATTACAATGAAATCGCATAGACCTTTGCACGAAACTATTTTTGCCATTTTTGGAATAGTTATGGCACTGGTCTATGTGATTTTAGGTATAGCAATCATATTCACTGACTTTGCAGATGCTATATTGCCAAAAGGAATGAAATTAATATTAGGAATAGCCATTATTGGGTATGGAATATTTAGAATATACAGAGCTGCGAAACAGCTATTGCCCAGCTAGGCAAACAACTGGAAAGTATCGTAAAGGAATTCTAGCATTATTACAAGGATTCTTCTTTATTGCCTCGTTTATCTCATTCACTGCGTGTCAGGAAAGAGCAGCAGACACGCCCACCCAAGGTAAAATTGCGATTGCTGTTGATGAGTCATTTCAACCATTAATACAAGCGGAAGTAGATGCCTTCCAGGCTTCTTACAAGTATGCAAAAGTAACACCTATTTACACTACAGAAGCTCAGGCAATGCGTTTAATGTTGGCTGATAGTGTGCGGTCTGTAATCATTACAAGATCTTTTAGTGCTGAGGAGTTGGAGTTTTATGCGAAGAGAAAAATAACACCTGATAGTTTGAAGATTGCTACAGAAGCCGTGGCTCTAATTGTCAACAAGAAAAATGCAGATTCTTTATTGACGATGAATCGCTTTCGTGCTATTCTGAATGGCTCTATTAAAACATGGAAAGAGGTAAGTGGGCAAGGTCCTGCAAAGGATATTGTGATTGTTTTTGATAATGGAAATTCCAGTAATCTCTCCTTTATCAAAAGAAAGTTTGGTTTAGGAAATGACTTTGATAAAAAAATATATGCTGCTCAATCCAATAAAAAAGTAATTGAGTATGTACAGCAAAATGAAAATGCGATAGGTCTCATTGGGGTAAGCTGGATTAGTGATGTGGACGACCCAAAACAACAGTTTGCCAGAAAAGATGTTTCTGTTGTGGCATTAGCAGAGAAAGATGATCCTACAATAGACGATTACTATCAACCTTATGCTGCTTACCTGAAAACAAAGCAGTATCCGTTATATCGGGACTTATACATTGTAAGTGGAGAAGCAAGAAAAGGCCTTGGCACAGGTTTTGCAGCATATGTTGCCAGTGAGAAAGGTCAACTAATTATATTGAAGGCCGGATTGCTACCTGCAACTCAGCCTATTCGTTTGGTCAAGGTCAATACAAGATAGAGTTACCAAACTATACATAATACTATCCATTTACTTAACTTAACCAAAAACCCTTTAGTACTAATGCGTAAATTCATTTTTGTTTTTATGGGAATGCTTGCCATGATGTTGGTGGGGCAAAAAGGAACTGCACAGACAATCAATGAAGGTTTGAACTATCTTGATTTAGATAAGTTTGCCAGTGCAGGAAATGTGTTTAAGACCCTGGTGAAGAATAAACCTACTGGAGAGAATAATTTCTATCTAGGTTATTATTATATCCAGGTTGGAGAACTGGATTCTGCTAAAGCTCAGTTTGAAAAGGGAGTTGCTGCTGATCCTAAAAACGGACTTTCATATGTGGGTTTAGGTTCACTTTTGTTAAAACAAGGTAAAAAAGCTGAAGCTAAAGCTCAGTTTGATCAGGCAAAAACTGTCACGAAATCTAAAAATGCTGATGTTTTTTATCGCATAGGAGAAGCTTATGTTTCATATGAAGGAAATACAGACCCTGTCGAAGCTGTAACTAATGCTGAACAAGCCTTAAAATTAAATAAAAATCTTGCAGATGCATATGTTGTTATTGGTGATGCTGCTTTACAAAAATTAGATGGTACAACAGCTGCTAATAACTATGATAAAGCAATTGGATTAAATCCTAAGTTATTGAAAACACACGTTCGTTTAGGTAATCTTTTTGTAAGAAGTAAAAACTTGAACGCTGCACGTGAAAAATATAATGAAGCTATTGCTGCTGATGCTAATTATGCACCAGCATATCGGGAATTAGCAGATCTTTATTATCTGGCAAGACAGTATGATAAAGCATTGGAGAATATGGAGAAATATATTTCACTTGCTGATAAGAGCCCTGCAAACCAATTCCGCTATGCTGGTTTCCTAATTCTTGTTGAAAAATATCAACAGTCTTTGGATATTTTAGCTACTCTAAAAAATCAATACAGTAATAGTGCTGTTTACAATCGTTTGATGGGTTATGCTTCTTATGAGACCAATCAATGTCCACAAGGTTTAGAATATTTGAATAAATATTTCACATTAGTAAAACCTGAAGGTATCCTTGGATCTGATTATGAATACTTAGGTAAATTGGAGATCTGTAATGGTGGAGATACAACTAAGGCACTTGAGAATATTGTAAAAGGTGCTAAAATTGATACCAATAGAGTAGCAGGATTAAGAGATGTAGCTCAGAAGTTCTTTGATGGCAAAGCTTATGTAAAGTCAGCTGAGGCAATCCAACAATATATTGCTTCTCCAGGTAAAAAAGTTAATGCAAACGATTATTATTTATCTGGTTTGGCTAATTATTATGCCAATGATTTTGTAAAAGCTGATTCTGCTTTCGGTACTATGATTACGATGCTTGAAGCTCCTAAACAAATTATTGGCTATCAGTGGAGAGCAAAAACTCGTGCAAAAGAAGATGCTGATGGAACACAGGGTATTGCAGAGTCAGACTATCAGAAGTTTTTTGAATTGGTAGATGCTGAAGCTGATAAGACCAAATATAAAAGAGAGGTGTCTAATGGATATTTCTATTTAGCTATCCTTAATCTGAAAAAATACAAAGATCTGGCAAAGGCACATGAATATGCAAACAAAATGCTGACTCTTGACCCAGCTGATAAGAGAGCAAAGAACGTGCTTACTTTTACACAGAAAGATCTAGATCCTAAAGCTGCTGCACCAGCTAAAGCAACAACATCTAAAACTCAGCCTAAAACAAAATAATCTAGGCTTTAGTATAAACAAAAAAACCTGTCGTACGACAGGTTTTTTTGTTTATACTAACTAATAAATAGTTTTAATTTACATCTTTACCAATGCTCCATTTCGGAGAATAGGTACTACATTATATAAATCCTCACGGAGGCAGAATTCAATATCACGTGTAAGATTTAAACGAGCTAGTCTACGAACATGAGAAGAATGAGCAATAAACTTGATCATATTATATTTTGCTGCATCATAGATCATATTAGCTGCTAGCGCTGCATCATCTTCTATTGCAAACTCATTTTTGAGACTACAAACCACTGCTCCTGCAAATAAAGTATCTTCTAAATTATACTTTCCTTTCCATCCTGCGCAAACCACTAGTACATCATAAGGCTGAGTTAACAGATAGTCAGTGATAGCTTTACGATTAAGAAAAGATCCTATCAATACCTGCTGGGCAGATTTGGATTTGGTCAGAGCCAGTGTACCATTAGTAGTTGTCATTGCTAAGGTTCTGCCTGTAAGATCAGGCTTCATATAGCTGAATGGCGAGTTATCCAGATCAAATCCTTCAACTTTCATCGCATTTCTCTCTGCGGCTGCAAGGTAGCCTTGCTCCTGTAATACCTTGCACTCTTCTATCTGAGCAACTGGAATAATCTTTTCAATTCCATGAGCAAAGGCCGTTGTCATACAGGATGTTGCACGAAACACATCTACAATGACAGCAATCTTGTTTTCTAAGTTATATAGGTGCAACAGCTCCGGAGTAGGGCAAACGTCAATCTTTCTCATCAGAAAAGTATTATTTCACAAATGGTAATTTAACGACTTTGGCTTTTAGATTCTTGTCACGGATAGTAACATATATCTCTGTTTCAGGAGTAGTGTAGGCAGTTTGCACATATCCCATACCAATTCCTATTCCTAATGTTGGAGATTGTGTACCAGAGGTTACTTCTCCTATTTTCTCTCCTGATGCATTCACAAGGTTATAATGAGCTCTTGGAATACCTCTTTCTTCCATCTGGAAACCAATAAGTTTTTTAGATACACCTTCTTCTTTTTGAGACTTCAAGTTTGCGGAATTTATAAAGTTCTTTGAGAACTTAGTAATCCATCCAAGTCCAGCTTCCAGTGGAGAGGTTTTATCATCAATATCATTTCCATACAGACAATAACCCATCTCAAGGCGTAAGGTATCTCTGGCTCCTAGCCCAATCGGCTTGATACCGTACAAAGAACCAGCTTCCATAATCTGAGTCCAGACATAATTGGCATTGTTTGCAGGTACATAGATTTCGAAGCCGCCTGCACCTGTGTAGCCTGTAGCAGATATAATCACATCTTTAACATCTGCAAAAGGTCCTTTTGTAAAAGTATAATATTCGAGTGATGATAGATCTACAGATGTAAGCGACTGTAATGCCGAAGCAGCTTTGGGACCCTGAACCGCAAATAGACAGAGTTGGTCAGAAATGTTTTCCATCTCTACACCAAATGTATTGTACTGTTGAATCCAGTTCCAATCTTTTTCAATATTAGATGCATTTACCACCAGCATGTATTCATTTTCCTGCATGCGGTAAACAAGAAGATCATCAACTATTCCTCCTTTATCGTTGGGTAAACAGGAATACTGAATTTTACCATCAGCTAGTTTGGAGGCATCATTGGAGGTAACATATTGAATAAGGTCTAATGCTTTTGGTCCTTTTAACATAAACTCTCCCATGTGAGACACATCAAAAATCCCAACGCTATTACGGACTGTATTGTGTTCTTCAATATCAGATGAATAACGTACAGGCATAATGTAGCCAGCAAATGGAACCATTTTGCCACCAGCTTGTACATGGACATTATGTAAGGGTATCTGTTTTGCGGAGGATATTTCTGTCATAAGGATGAAGTTTACAGCGCGCAAAGGTAGTAGTTATGAATTAAAAATTAAAAGTGGAGTTTGAAAAATACAAGGAAATAATCTCTGTATAACAATTAATATAAAGATAGACCTGGTTTTTGTACAAAGTATGGGACAATCAGCCAGTAAAAAAGGTATCATAGTCGGAGAGATAAATAGATTTGTTTGTAGGCAAGATTAAAACGATAAATAGATATATTTTAGATTAGCCAAATATTATTTGCTATAAGATTACATGGTAGTATATTTATGTGGAGATAACCGCTTTGTGCAAAAACGAAAAAAGTCCCTATATTTCTAAAATAGTTTAGATAGCCCCATTCTAATGTCTCATTTTCCTACACTTGATTCTTTCTTAAGAAACTTCTTTGGAAACCCTGTTCCCTCGCAGAAACCAGAAGGTAACCAATTTCTAACAATTATAACATTTCAGTTTACTTTAGTTTGTACAGGTGTTTTTTTAATAGCTGCTATTCTTGATTTTATAGTTGCCGAATATATGTTAGGATCTGCAATCCTGATGGGCTTTTTTACATTTTTATGGATTTTGTATGTTCGACATGAGGTGTATTATGCATTTACTTCGACATTATCTATTCTAATTATTAATACACTTATTTTTGTACATGATGCTCGGTATGGTATACAAGCAGGCGTATATCTCTTTTACTTTCCATTGGTATTTGCAATCTTTTCCACTTTTTCCTACGAAAATATACTCCTTGTAATCTGTCATTTGTTAATCACAATTGCAGGATGGGGAGTAATGGAATTAACACATCATTCACTTTATTACTCAAAAATACATGATTATGAAACGCTGCACGGACTTTTTATTTTTTGCATGGTTACATCATTGTGTATTACAATAGTATTTGTCTATTTGATCCTGCAACAAATACGAACAAATGCTATCAATCACGAACAGGAGAAGCTAAAATCAGTCTTGGATAGTAACAATCAGATGTTGATGCTGATTAATAAGGAGAGGAAGATAGAACTTTTTAATCGGAGATTTTTTGACTACTATCAAAATGTATATGGAGACACATTGCAGATAGGGAATAATTATCTTGATTATGGAAATCCACAAAATCGAGAAATGGAAGCAGAAGCTTTGAATAAAGCATTTTCTGGCCAGGCTATTCAAAAAGATATGTTGGTGATGATGGGAAATGTTCCTACCTGGATGAGTTTGAATTTTGTTCCTGTTGTAAACAAAAGAGGCGAAATACATAATGTAGCCTTTTCTGTTTTGGATATTTCTGAGCGTAAGAACTATGAAAAAAGTCTTAGTGAAACTAACGCGATTCTTACTAAGTTAAATCATGAACTGGATCATTTTATCTATCGGTCTTCACATGATATGCGAGCTCCATTGGCATCTGTATTAGGATTGGTTGAATTATTTCAGACAGAAGAAGATGAATCTGAGCGTGAAGAATATATATCAATGATTGGTAAGAGTGTACATAAGTTAGATCAGTTATTAATTGACATTACTCAATACGCTAAGAATAAAAAGCTTGAAATCAGAAATCAGCCATTGTATTTTTCAGAAATAGTTAATGAATTAATTGAAGCATTGCGATTTGCTAAAAATGCACAAAGCATTGCCTTTAAAGTAACTATTATCCAGGAGACAGCCTTTTATAGTGATGAGGAAAGAGTAAGATCTATCATTGGTAATCTACTATCAAATGCTGTACGATATCGTTCCTTACAGGTAGAGTCTTTTGTAGAAATAGCAGTAATGGTAAATGAAAAACAAGCAAGGATTAGCATTACAGACAATGGTATCGGAATTGAATCAGAATATCTAAGTCGAATCTTTGATATGTTTTTTAAGGTTTCTCACAAATCAGTAGGATCTGGACTAGGTCTATATATTGTAAAGGAAACGGTGACTGCTTTGAGAGGATCCATAAATGTGAAATCTGCAGTAGGGTTGGGAACAACATTTATAATTGAATTGCCTCAGCCTCACACAGGAATATCTTAAGGAATTGCATTTTCCTTCATAGAAAATATAATAAATCAACATTTTTTGCACCTTCGTATTTGTATATACTTTAATTCTGTCGTGTTAACATCTTTCGAGTCCTTTTTTCATATTGAGAATACATTTATAAACATACTCGGATACTCATTGAGTTATCTTGAGTTCTTTGGTGTTATTACAGGTATTGGCGGGGTTTGGCTTGCTTCCATAGCACATGTGTGGACATGGCCAGTAGGAATTATGAATGTAATCCTATCCTTTTTTCTGTTTTATCAGATACAGCTTTATCCGGATATGTTTCTTCAGGTATTTTTCTTGATAACCAGTCTTATGGGATGGTGGAAATGGCTGAATCCGGAAAAATATGAAGCAGACCAAAGAGATCAGTTAAAGGTAAGTTTTCTCTCATCAAAGGATTGGGCGACATGGGGGATTGTCACGCTTGTCGCGACAGGTGCACTTGGAACCTTTGCAAGTTATTTGCATGTATTATTTCCAGTATTTTTTTCAAAGCCTAGTGCTTTTCCTTACCTGGATTCATTTACAACTGTTGCCAGCATTATAGCTACATTCTGGATGATTCGCAAAAAGATAGAATGCTGGTATGCATGGATCCTAATAGATATCATCAGCACCTACATGTACTATACCAAAGATGTTAAATTTTATAGTTTGCTCTATCTGATATTCTGTTTTCTGGCAGCAAATGGTGCATTTAACTGGTGGAAGATTCACCAAAAGTATTCTTTAACTTAATTTTCCTTGCGATTTGGATGAGTCGCCGTAGATTGCTCTTTCTGAGCTTTTTTCTGATCCTCTTGTCTCTCAAATTCTAATTTTTCTTTTGTATCATCTATTGCTTCTTCTATGGAATGCGATTCGTGTATATTGGTTGCTTTTGATGAGACATCTGCTAGGGTTGCATAGTATTGGCTTAGAGTTCGTAATTCTTGTTCGGTCAAGGATTCAACATCCACAAGGCGGTTACTGGCACGTTGACTGGCTGCAATTAATTCATTTAGTTTTAATTGCATGGCCATCCCATCTTTATTTTGGGATTTCTGAATGAGGAAAACCATCAGGAATGTGATAATTGTAGTGCCTGTATTGATAATTAACTGCCATGTATCTGAATAGTGAAAAATTGGACCTGTTGATAACCATATGATAATTGTCAGAAGAGCTAGAGTAAAGGCTCCCGAACTGCCAGCCAATTGGGTAGTTTTATTGGCAAATTTTTCAAAAAATAAAGCAATTCTATTCTCAGACTTTTCCATAGTGTATATACATTATACAGTGACATTGAAAAATAGTATACCAACTATAAGTTAGGGCTAACAGGGCTTTCAAAAATAAAGCTTGACATGAGTTGTATATTTATCTTATCTTTGTGTAGTATTTACACTAATATATGGCTGCAACTCTACTAACTCTCATTACTATACTAAATTTCTCTATATCAGGTATTGTCAAGGATCAGGCAACTCATAAACCGATTGCAAATGCAACAATCTTGTTGGTAGAAACGCAACATGGAACAATTACGAATGCATCCGGAAATTTTGAACTGAGGAATATTCCTTCTGGAAATTATACATTACGGATAAGTCATGTGGGATATGCTACGTATGAGGTCAAAGTGAATCCCGAAACTGTTTTTAATGGTAGAGATATTTTTTTAGTAATTGCTGAAGCTGTTACTGAAGAAATCATTATTCAGGGAATACGGGCTGATGAAACAACGCCTGTATCACAAAAGACATTAACAAAAGCTCAAATCGAGCAGAACTATATGGGACAGGAAATGCCCGTATTACTAACACAGACTCCCTCCATAAATTATTATTCAGATGCCGGCAATTCCTTTGGATATTCCTATATGCGATTGAGAGGTATCGACCAATCACGCATCAATTTTACACTCAATGGATTACCTCTGAACGAACCAGAAGATCAGGGAGTATATTTTGCCAACTTTGCTGATTTTGGAAATAGCCTGCAATCAATTCAGGTGCAGCGTGGTATTGGAACAAGTACTTCTGGCACAGCATCTTATGCAGGCTCTGTTAACTTTGAAAGTATCAATCTTGCAGATTCAATAGGTTCATTAAACCTGCAGACAGGATATGGCTCTTTTGGTTCTTATCGGATTAGTCCGGAATTCTCAACTGGACAATTGAAGAATGGCTTTGCTTTGTATGGACGCTATTCACTGTTACATACAGATGGACATAAATATCATTCAGGTACACATGCTCATTCCGGATTTATCAGTGCAGGTTATTTTGGAAAGAAGGATCTATTCCGGCTTACTGCATTTACCGGACATACCCGAAATGATATGGCATATGTGCCAGTCGCATTAACAGATATTCAACAGGACCCACGAACCAATTACTTATCGCCAGAAGAAAAGGATAAGTTTTCACAACAACTGGTACAATTACAACATACGCATAAATTCAATCAATCTACATCATTAGTGACATCCGGATACTATATTCATCTGACAGGAGGATATGATATTCGCTTTGATCCGATTTTACAGAACTTTTCAGTTGCTTCTGATTTTGGTGGAGGAATGATGACATTGCACTATACTAAAGATCGGTTAACAACACATGTAGGTGTTCATGCTAATACATACAAACGTGATCACTTTTCCAGTATACAGCCTAATACCTCTGATCGATTGTATACCAACACAGGGTATAAAAAGGAGATTTCTGCTTTTGGTAAGATTAATTATGCCTGGAATAAATTTAATCTCTTTGCAGATGCTCAGATTCGATCTGTATTTTTTCGATATAGTCCAGAGAAAAGTTATGAGTTGCCAGAGCTGTCCACTCAATGGACATTCTTTAATCCCAAAGTTGGCATTACCTATCAGGCAGGTCCGGCTGTAAATGTATATGCCTCTATTGGCAAAACAAGTCGCGAACCTACCCGAAATGACCTTTTTGCTGGGTTTGATGATGTAGATTCCAGTAATATTTCATTGATTGGGGACTTAACAAGGATAAAGCCGGAATCTGTAACAGATATCGAAATAGGAGCCCGATGGATATTACCTACATTGGTTGTACAGGCAAATGTATATACGATGCAGTTTCATAATGAGATTGCCCCTATTGGTCAGTTGAGTTACATCGGATTGCCATTGCGAAAAAATGTAGCTCAAAGCTATCGGCGCGGAGTTGAGGTGGATCTGAGCTGGAAGCTGCTTTCCAACCTTTCAATTGTGCAGAATACAGCTTTTATGGATGCACAGATTAAAGAATATACTAATGATGTAGACAATCAAACATATCGGAATGTTAATCCATTATTATCACCTAAATGGATTTTAAATCAAGGTGTGATTTATCAGTTGCCTTTCTCCAAACCAAAAAAGTTGAGAGGTGATGTAGAATTATCCAGTAGATATGTAAGCAAATCCTTTCTAGCAAATACCAATGAATCTCAGTTTATGACACCAGACTTCCATTTGCTGAACCTGCGCATTTCTATGGATTTTCTTCAACATGTCAGATTCTCATTTATGGCTAACAATCTGACAGATAAGTTATACTTTACCAGTGGGCAGGTTACAGATCAGCAACCGTATTATTTTGTGCAGGCTAGAAGAAACTATTTTGTAACACTACAACTAAACTTTTAAAACATGCTAGGGGCAATTGCCGGTGATATAATCGGATCACTTTATGAAATACGTGGTTTGAAGACAATGGATTTTCCATTGTTTGTTCCTGAATCCAGATTTACGGATGACACTGTTTTGACTCTAGCGGTAGCAGATGCCTTGTTACATGGAGGAAACTATGCAGAGAAGATTCATTCGTATGGAAATGCATATCCTTTGGCTGGATATGGAAAATCTTTCAGAGATTGGTTACAATCGACAGATTTGCAGCCTTATACTAGTTGGGGTAATGGATCTGCCATGCGTGTGAGTCCAGTCGCTTATGTTTATGGTTCTCTGGATGAAGTTTTGCAGGAGGCAGAAAAGAGTGCATTTGTTACACATAACCATCCGGAAGGTATAAAAGGTGCTCAGGCGATTGCCGCAGCAGTGTTTCTGGCTCGGAAAGGAAGTTCCAAGCAGGAAATAAAAGAATATGTTCAGAACAAGTTTGGATATAATCTGAAGCGAAGCATAGAGCAGATCAGACCTGATTATAAATTTGATGTTAGTTGCCAGGGATCTGTGCCGGAATCCATCATTGCTTTTTTGGAAAGTACAGATGTGGAAAATGCAATTCGACTAGCCATTTCGTTAGGAGGAGACACAGATACAATGGCTTGTATGGCAGGTTGTATTGCAGAGCCGTTTTATGGTGGTATACCAAAAGAGATTGAAACAGAAGTGAGAAAACGCCTTCCGCAAGACCTTTTGCTGACACTAGATGCATTTCTCACACAGTTCCCTTCTAAATAATTATATAGTGATTACAAAGCATAAACATTTTTGAGTGCATGCTTTGTTTAGAATTAGTATTCTGATGATTGGTTTTACACTTGGTAAATTTCTGCCTCCACATAACGGACATATTCATCTTATTCGGGAAGGAGCTAGACAAGTAGATCGCATGTATGTATTAATGTGTTCTATTGAACGGGAACCTATTCCTGGTTATCTGCGACATCACTGGATGAAAAAAATATTTGCCGATGATCCGAACATTCAGGTAATCCATGTTACAGATGAAAATCCTCAGGAACCAATAGATCATCCTGATTTTTGGCGTATCTGGGCTGGAACGTTTGAGCGTAATCTTCCTGAAAAGCCTAATATCTTCTTTAGTTCTGAAACCTATGGTTTTGATCTGGAAAGAGAACTTGGAATCAAACATATTTTGATTGATTTACAGCGAAATACTATTCCTGTTTCCGCCAGATATATACGACAAGAACCTTTTAAACACTGGGAATATATTCCAGCAGAAGTGAGACCTTACTATGTGAAAAAGATAGTGTTAACCGGACCGGAGTCTGTAGGGAAATCTGTTCTTACAGAGCAGCTTGCCAGGCATTTTCAAACAGAATGGTTGCCAGAATATGGAAGAACGTATTATGAGGAAAAAATGCCCCATTTTGAGTATATGGGGATTTCTCACATAGCTGGAGGCCATCTAATGTTAGAAGAGCAAGCATTATCCAAAGCAAATAAGATCTTATTTCTGGACACAGACCTTATTCTGACACAGATATGGAGTGAAATCTATTTTAATCAATGCCCTGACTGGATCATAGAAGTCAATCATCAGCCTCGTCAAAGAGCAGCCTTGTATCTGTTGCTGAAACCTGACCTGCCATGGATTGATGATGGAACCCGTAGCTATGGCCATATCCGTGAGGAACAGTTTCAAACCATTCGTAGAGAACTGGAGAAACGAAGAATGAAGTATGTAATTATTGAAGGCGATTTTGAAAATCGTTTAGCTCAGGCTATAACAGCAGTAGAAAGGCAGATCTTGCCTGAAATAAGAAATAGCTAAGCTCTTTTGTCATTTGATAATTTCTCCCAAACGAAAAGTGCGTCGATGGTGTGGTGTAATTCCGTATTTCTCCAATGCCTGATAATGGGCCTTAGTCGGATAGGCAGCATTGGTTTCCCATCCATACTGAGGGAAGTCTTTGGCTAGTTTTTCCATCAAGTCATCACGATATGTTTTAGCAAGTATGGATGCAGCAGCAATAGATAAAAACTTTGAATCACCTTTAACAATACAGGTATGAGTAATAAATGGGTACGGTTTAAATCGGTTTCCATCAATCAGTAACATCTGTGGTAGAACCAAAAGATTGTCTACAGCCCGATGCATAGCAAGGAAACTTGCATTTAACACATTGACTTGATCAATTTCAGAATTGGATGCTTCTGCTACTGCAAAAGTAATCGCATCTTTTTGTATCTCTTCTCTTAATTTTTCTCTTTCACTACGAGTTAACTGCTTGGAGTCATTCAGGGTATTGTGCTTATAATCTTTTGGCAAAATTACAGCAGCAGCAACTACAGGACCTGCCAGGCAACCCCGGCCAGCTTCATCCAGTCCAGCTTCAATCAGATCTTGAGTATAGGCAGATTGTAACGACATTCTAGTATTGAGTAGAGAACTAGTAAGTTGCAAAACAAATAAAAAACCTCCTTGATAACAAGGAGGTTTTTTATTCGGAAAAGCGATTATGCTATAAAGTTTTAATGCTTATGCCCTGCATGATGATGAACATGGCGTAGATTTAGTACATGTCCAACAATTAGCAATACAGAACCCAGATACATAAGAATGGAGGCAAATGGTATGCTTTCTTCCCAGATAATACTACCTGCAAATACAGCCCAGGCAACTATAAGGATAATACGAACTAACAGAGAATGTGCTTTACGAGCTGATAACCAAACAGCAACAGCCGCAATTGCTAAAAAAAGGAAGTCAAGCCAGCGATATTCCTCATGTGCAGTAAAACTAGCTGCACTTGATAGAAGTACAGGCATAAACATACAGTGGATAATACAGCCTACTGAACTAATAATCCCCA
This sequence comes from Xanthocytophaga agilis, assembly GCF_030068605.1. Lineage (NCBI taxonomy): Bacteria > Pseudomonadati > Bacteroidota > Cytophagia > Cytophagales > Rhodocytophagaceae > Xanthocytophaga > Xanthocytophaga agilis. The sequence goes on along the minus strand of NZ_JASJOU010000005.1, from coordinate 237,869 downwards.
TCCAATCTGACTTGCGCGAAACAGAAAAATTTTTCATTGAAGAGGCGATAGCTGAATTTGTAACAACGTTGCAAAAATAATAGCTGATTTACTATATTGCAACAGAAATAGAAACTTTTTTGCAACCAAGTTGCAGCCAACATATGAACTTATTTATAGTAAGCTGGGCGTATATCCGCAACCGAAAACTCAATACATTTCTCAATACGTTGCTATTGGCTTTGGGTGTTGGAATAGTAGTCTATCTATTATTGGTAATGACACAACTACAAAATAAAATGCAAGCTAATGCAAAGGATATTAACTTGGTAGTAGGGGCCAAAGGAAGTCCTCTGCAGCTAATTTTATGTAGCATTTTTCATATAGACAATCCAACAGGAAACATTAAGTTATCGGACGCCAATAAAATAGCTGCTAACAGGCGATTTGTCAAAAAGGCAATCCCATTGGCTCTGGGGGATAGCTACCAGGTTTTTCGCATTGTCGGAACCAATAAATTGTATCCGGAACATTATGGTTGCCAGCTAGCTACTGGAAAGTGGTGGAGCAATGTAATGGAAGCAACTATTGGGGCTGAGGTTGCCCGGCAGTCAGGACTTAAGGTGGGTGATACCTTTCATAGCTCACATGGATTAGATGGGAGCGAGGATAATCAGCATGAAGAGCAGAGTTACAAAGTAGTGGGTATCATGCAACCCAGCGAAACAGTTTTAGATCGGTTAGTACTTACCAGTATAGAAAGTGTATGGGCCATTCATGAACATCATGAAGAAGCTGCTATGCCTGTTAGGCCGATTGGACCACCTGCCAAATATACAAAAGCACATAATGACACTACCAGTGAGGAAGATGATAAGGAAATCACTGCATTATTGCTGACATTCTCTAACCCGATGGCCACACTAATGATGCCCAGAATGATTAATAACCAAAGTAATCTACAGGCAGCTTCCCCTGCAATGGAAATCGTGCGTTTATTCGACCTGTTTGGCGTAGGAGCTGATGTGATAGAGTATTTTGCCTATGTGATTATTCTGATTGCAGGGTTGAGTATCTTTATTGCTTTGTATAATGCGCTAAAAGAGAGACAATACGATCTGGCCATTATGCGAACATTAGGAGCCTCACAAAATAAATTGTTTACCCATATTATTTTAGAAGGGCTGTTACTAGCTGCCTTTGGTGGTATATGTGGTTTACTGTTAGGACACGGAGCCGTGGAATTAACAAGTGCTTTACTGGATAAGACATCACAGATCTCATTTACTGGATGGCAGTTCCTTACAGAAGAGTATTATATTTTTGCAGGTGTATTGGGAGTGGGATTCATAGCATCATTGTTGCCAGCCTTACAAACATACCGCCTTGATATCTCAGAAACGCTGGCAGCATAAAGCTATGCTCCTATAACTGCACAAAATACGCAACCTTCATTGACACCCGAATGTTTCAACTTACAGGAATACGTTATAATTATACTTCGGAACATACGCTATCCTTTCCTGACTGGACAACAACCCAAGGAGATAATTGGTTGTTAACAGGAATATCAGGAAGTGGTAAGACAACCTTATTGCATATGCTTGCGGGTTTGAGAAAACCTACACAAGGTACTGCAATAGTTGCAGGCACAAATTTGTACATTCTTTCGGGAAGCAAAGCAGATCAGTTTCGAGGGAAAAACATTGGCCTGGTGTTGCAAAAGCCACATTTATTATCTGTATTAACAGTAGAGGAAAATCTGTTACTGACTCAATATATGGCTGGATTACCGCAGAATAAACAACGAATCAAAGAAGTATTAACTATATTGGGTTTATTGGATAAACGGAACTCCAGGCCTCATCAGTTAAGTCAGGGACAGGCACAACGTATTTCGATAGCCCGGGCTGTATTGAATCGCCCTAAGCTAATTCTGGCTGATGAACCTACATCTAGTCTGGATGATGTAAATTGTATGAGGGTATTGGATCTGCTTGAAACACAAGCTGCGGCTTGTGCTGCTACATTGGTTATTGCTACACATGATGCGCGTGTCAAAAAACGGATAACAAATCATTTTCACCTGGACAGTGTTCAGATGGTATAGGGAACTGTATAAAATTGTATATTTGTTGAATACACAGAACATCTATTTCGCTCAAAAGAGTTATAACTATACTTTATGAAACGTATTGTTTTTCTATTATTTATATGCAGTGTTAGTTGTCTGACCCTTCAGGCACAGACAGCTCCCAAGGATCAGGCCAGTGCTACAACAGTATCTTCAGCAGATTTATGGAAAACTTTAATGGCGGTAGAGTATAAAAATGTTCCAGACCGATACTATCCTCAACCTATATTTAGCAAAGATTTAAAGGCGTTGGCTGGAAAGCGTGTCACATTGAAAGGATTTATTATTCCACTCGATGAAGCCAAAAAGCAGATGAATTTTATGCTTTCAATGGTGCCGTTTAGCCATTGTTTCTTTTGTGGTGGTGCAGGTCCGGAATCTGTTGTAGAAGTAAAAGCTTCTACCTCTTTTGATTACACAGCGAAACCTGTACAGGTAAGTGGTGTCTTACGACTGAATGAAACAGATGAAAATCATTTGTTTTATATTTTGGAAGAAGCAAGCCCAGTTTTGTAGAAGATATAAATTAGCCATAAATGAAAAACGCTTAATCAGAGTATGATTAAGCGTTTTTCATTTATGGCTTACTAGTTTTATTCACACAGATAAATATTGTATACATCAAAATAGCGATGATCATACAATTCATCAAAAAGATAGCTAAACTTCAGTGTGCTTGGCTTATGACCAAATACTACATTGCGAATGTATTTGTATAACTGTTCGAATATTGCGGATTCCGGGCTAATTTCTCCATACAAAGTTACCTTGTGGACTTCTGGGTTAAGTTGCATTTGATGAAACACCAGCATAACATAATACAAGAAGTCATTAGCACTTACATAAAAGAATGTATTGCAATACTCTAATACTTTTCCATTAGTAACCGCAATTGTCAGGTGAGATGATTCTACCAATACTGTTACTGATCGTACAGGTACAGGTTCGGTATGAAATACACCTTCTACCAATGCACTTGAATAATGTACGAATTCTACATTTCGTGCAGGATAATTTTGCCGGAACCATTCAATTACCTTTCTTTCCTCTGCAAATACGTTCACCATTTCACTATGCGGATGGCGATAGTAGAGTACTTCGTAACTTTCAGGCAATGTATGAGTTGCCAGTTGAAGATACTTGCGGGCATGCTCCTTGTAAAACAAAGAGCTAGGTAATAATGTGAAAAACTGATTTTTTACAGAGACTTTTATTTTTTGCCAGAATCCAGCTTTCAGAAATTCGTGTTCTTCATACAGGAGTTCCAGTTGTTCCAGCAGTTGTTCTTTTTGTAAGAGTGCAGAGAAATGCCGTTCTTCCAGCCATAAGCACCGGCTCGCATGTGTATCCACTACACTTATTCTAAATCCATCCTTGCTTAATTCCAGATTTAGCGCATACTGAGGAATAAGCTCTATATCAAATACAGTTGTATCTTTAATTAGTTGATTTTGTTTAAACTTTACTACTGTAGTCTCCAACTCAATATAATAAGTTATGTGTTTACCCTTTTTATCCTCTTTTAGGCTTACAAGTTTACAGAATACGAACCTAATAAACTAATTTTGAGATTCTATTTTCTTATGCACCTGCAGCATCCATAGCCTGGTAAAATCTACAGAAAAGATTGATTATGAACGGTAAGCAAAATACATATTATTCCCTAGATTTTCTACTGATACAATTTTTTTTATGACAGCAACCATAAATAATTTTATCCTGGTATAAGTCAATGGGAGTATGTATTTCTACTTTCGTCATTTCTCTAAAATATATCATTTATACATGTGATGCAACCTTTCATAAGGTAGTGGTGTCTACAGTCTGTCAACTTTTTTATTTTCTATGAAAACTATTAGAATTTTATCTCTTACATTTCTTATTTCTGTTGCACCTTTATTTCTTACAGGATGCTGCTGGTTTAGTACTTGTGGTTGCGGAGATAATTTTTCTCAGAAGTATTTTAAGGTAAACGGCTGGAAAGCAACTAATGTATTAATTGATAGTACAGTGACCAACGGATACCCATATGTGCGTTTGGATTCGTTATCCAAAACAGCTTCTTATGCATATAATAAAGTAGGTATAAATCTGGAAGTAAAAGCAGAATATTATTCAGCTATATCTATCAATAGTTATGGAACATTGATGGCTTGTGACCCTTTGCCTAATGGACATGAGGGATCAAAAGAAAAAATCAGTACAATACAAATTATCAGTAATCAGGATTTTGATACTGAACATCCAGCGGGTACAGATTTAGCCGATTTATTTCTGATCAAGAAAATGGGCTTCTATAACTCCTGGTCAGAGGATGTTGCCGTCAATCTGCGGACTTATAGTAATGGACAACCCTCACCTGAGCTGGCCTACACACTCTGGCTAGCCAAGCCTCCTGTATCCTCTAAAAAGCATATCTTCACTATCACTTACGAGCAGACAAATGGAGATAAGTATACAGTGACAACCCGAGAACTAACATTTTCGTAAGAAATATCTTATAAATGGCATTATCAATCAAATAGGTTTTTTCTTCACCTATTTGATTGATAGTACATGATGAGTACTAGGTAAGTTGTTGATAACCTGTCTGATATAGGTAGTTAATATACCTGCATATACTACTACTATTCTTTTGCTAATCTTTATGTATACCACAAAAACAGGCTATAGATAGGTTCATTATTGCATTATGAACAAATAAAGTAGTATCTTTCAAGCCCCTATTCAGAAATCGTATTTTCATCATTGTATTTTATCCTCCATGGCAAGTGAGATTTCCTATCCAAAACTTTCTGTAACAAACTGGTGGGCGTTACGCAAAAAGTTTCAGAGCAATCCAAATATTAAGATTACTCCCGGATTTCTGGCAATGCACTTTGAGATGGGTGAAGATTCTGCACGTACTAATGTGTTACCACCTTTACGAGCCATTGGTTTTATTGATGATGACGGACGACCTACTGATTTAGCCTATGACTGGCGTGATGATGAGAAGTATGGAGAAGTGTGTGATGTGATCCGTAGGACTGTTTATCCTCAGGAACTTAATGATGCTGTCATTGACCCTGCTGACAGAGTTAAGGTAGAAACATGGTTTAAGAATAAAGCCAGAGTAGGAGAGGCCTCTGCCCGTAAAATGGCAGCTTTTTATCTAATGTTGTGTGAAGCGGTGATTCCGGGTGAGCAGAGAAATGGAAAAGCTAATTTGGAAACTGCTCAGAAACCTAAAGAGAATAAATCACGTCCTGTAACATCCCGTATTGAACAAGGTTCATTGTTTGCAGAGGACAAACCACAGCCTCAAACAATCCATGTATCTGATTCAAAGGATGTAATAACAGTTCCTACGCCTGCTATTTCTTCTTCCCCAAATATTCAAATTACCATTCAGATACAGTTATCCTCTGAATATACCCCTGACCAGTTGGATCAGGTATTTGCCAGTTTAATCAAGAACATAAAGAAGCTTCAGGAATAGGTATGAATCTATTAATTTGAAAACTTCAGTATCTACCGAAAAAGGGGATAGTTACCTCTGTAATTACCTGGAACAGAATTTACTGCAAAGCCATTTGCGTTTCTACTGAGACCGCATTCCTATATCCTGCCATCAACGAGGCGAACTTCTATACAGATTGAAGTTTTGTGGTGAATTCCGATCACTTTCTCTTCTTGCGTTGAATTCCAATCATATTTTGTTTTTGCGGTAAACTATGCGCAACAGAAAAAATGATCAGAATTCCGATCAAAATAAAAGTTGTTGTGAGTTATAAGCAAAAACAAAAATGATTGGAACTCTACTCAAACTCAAAAGTGATTGGAATTATATACAATTCCTTTAGTGATTGAGCAGAGTGCCTTATCCTTTCGAGAAAAGTTTTTGACTTGAACTATACGCAGACAAAATACTTTCACTAACAATAAAGAAAAAGGCAAGAAAAACTTTATCCCCGATATAATTATTACATAGATTTTTTTGCCTTTCTATGACTATTGAATAGGATGTTTGATGCGTATTGCCTTGACTGTTAAGTCTTTAGCTTATGAGCGAGTGTTTTCTCCCTGAATAAAGGTTTTTCTTTATGTGTATTTTTTGCTAGCAAAATTGCGTTTTTAGAGAATTTCTTACATCAAATTTACATGAGTTTGTTGGTTAGAGAAAAAAATGACTTGAATGTTCTTGATTACAGATCTTGAGTTGTTTTTAGTATTATTTGTATATAAGGGTTTTCGGTATGGAAAGCCTTTGTATAGGAAAAATTATATTTATATCTCAAAATAAGACAAAGACTATTTGCAAGAATTTGACTTTCCTTTGAAAAATATTGTACTATAGGAAGTCGTGGAAAAGCAATAGAAGTAGCAATTGAAGCAGTATAGATAACTTATTGCTTAAGTGTTGGTAGGTAAAGGCTTTGTGTAAAATAGGATTTTTCAAATGTAAGTGTATTACTTTTTCCTTGCCTGGTTTCAACTTTTTGGCTTTTCATTACGAATCCCCTTTTTGAGGCTAATTATACTTTTTTTAGGTAAAAGTCATAGTACCTTTGTATCGTTAAGAAAATGAAAAAGGGACATGAGAGGCAAGCCAGACAAACTAAGTAAATCTCTAAGAAAATAAGTAATCAAAATATTATAGACATCAAATCAATCAAAACTATGAAAAAGTCAATCATCTTAGCCGTATTAGCAATAGCTGTTAATGCGTCTGTATTTGCTACTGATAATCTGGATAATGCGAAAGGTACTGCGAGTGCAGTTTTGACTACAACAGCCCGTCCAAATGTATTTAACTTAGTATATAGCTCTGCTAAGTCGGGTTTAGTAAAAGTAACTATTAAAAATCAGGATAACAATGTAGTGTTGGAAGATGAAGTTTTCAGTTCAAAAGGCTTTATTCGTCCATATAACTTCACAGGAATGCCTGCTGGAAATTACAACGTTTTAATTACAGATGCTGCTGGTAAAACAGAATTAGCTGTAGCCTATAGCAATGCTGTTGTAAATGCAGTACGTAAGGCTGAGTTTAAATCTCTGGAAGAAGGTAAATATCAATTGAGACTGGTAGGAAACACAGCGGATGCAGTAGAAGTATCAATCTATGATAAATTTGGTCAAGCAGTTCACTCTGAAGTTCTTACTCAAAAAGGAAGCTTTACACGTGTGTACGATCTGAGCAAATTAAAAGCAAAAAACCTGACTTTCGAAGTGAAAGCAGCAGGTCAGGTTGTCAATCGTGTACAATTATAAAGATAACAGGTGTTAAAAAGTGATTTTTTTCTATCTAACGAAAAACCCAGTCTACTAAGGCTGGGTTTTTTTCTATTTACAGGAGTAACTTTTGGGTAGAAAAAACAATAATCAAATCAAACCTTACAACTACTAATTACTTCATATTTTGGTAATTATATAGATTAATGGAACAATATGCTATCTTTGACTCTGTCGAGTTGTTCAAACCGCAAAACTTTAATTTCAGATTACATAGCTTATGAGAAAGCCTGCTGGCAAGTTCGTTCGTATTCTTTCTATTGACGGCGGAGGTATCCGTAGTATAATTCCAGGGCAAATACTTGCTATTCTGGAAGAGAAACTGAAAGCCAAAACAGGACGTTCAGAGACCCGTCTGGTTGATTATTTTGATTTGATTGCAGGGAGTGGTAGTGGAGGTATTATGGCATGTGCCTATCTGAGTCCCATCAAGCCTCAAAATACAACTGCGAGATTCTCAGCTCCTCAGGTGGCTGATATCTTTCTTCGTTTTGGTAAGAAGATATTTGAAGAGACATTCGATCATAAGTTGTTATCAGTAGGAGGGCTTATAGATGAAAAATATTCATCCTATGGGCTTGAAAAGTTGCTGAAAGAGTACTTCGATGATTTACACTTGAGTCATTTGCTAAAACCCTGTCTGGTACCAACTTATGATATTACACGGAGAGAAGTACATTTCTTCACTCAACATACTGCAACTAAACCTTCTGAAGACTTCTTTGTACGGGATATTGCACGTGCTACTGCTGCTAGTCCTACTTACTTCGAGTGTAAGAGATTACAGTCTCTTTCAGGTGTTAGCTATGCTATGATTGATGGAGGAATCTTTGCCAATAACCCTACATTATGTGCTTATGCAGAGGCCCGAAAATTATTTAGTCATCCAGAAAATGCAGATAAAGGAGTGACTGCCAATGGGATGGTTATATTCTCATTAGGAACTGGCAAATCAAAACTGCACTATGAGTTTGATGATGCTAAAAACTGGGGTCTGGCTTCCTGGTCACGTCCATTAATTGATATTACAGCTTCTGCTTCTGCTGATGTGGTAGATTACCAATTAAGAGAGATCTTTGGTGCTGTGGAAGTGGCAGGACAATATCTGCGTGTTAATCCTGAATTAGGGATAGATATTAATGCAGAGATGGATAATGCTTCTGTTAATAATGTACAGGCGTTGAAAGAACTGGGACAATATATTGCAGAAGAGATGGATGGTAAACTTAATAACCTGGTGGATCTTCTAGTTGCAGAATAGACAATACTTTACATAAGAAAATAAGAAAGCCTTTCCTGTAGGAAAGGCTTTCTTATTTCTATGAAATCTCAGACGGATTGTCGATGAATTCGATAAAGTCCTGAATTTTCTTCATGATGAGTACATTGTTGGGGCAATCGAGCGACTGGGTGACAGCTTGATAGCCTGAAATTAAAATAATTGTATTAGGAAATGCCTGAGATAGTTTAGTAATATAAGGCTGTAGTTCGTCCGGACCTGGAACAGAAGTAACTATTGTAAACAAATAATCAGGTTTATGAATAGCATGTACACTTTCTATATCCTGAAAAGGAAGACTTTGTCCCAGATAGATAACTTTTTGCTTTCGTACCCTCAGTAGATAGTTCGCAAATAACAAACTTAGTTCATGCAACTCTCCATCTGGTAGAAAGAGCATATACTTGTGCTGTTGATTAGTGTAGTTCGTTATCTGACCATCTGTCGCTACAATTATTTTTTGCCGTATTAAGTGTGAAATAAAATGCTCTTGGGCAGGAGTAATGGCAGCAGTTTGCCATAGTATACCAATCCGAATTAGAAATGGGAAAATTACCTGAATCATTGTCTGTTCAAAGCCCATTTGCAAGGCACATCTTGTAAGTACCTTTTCAAAACGTTCTTCATCAAGATCAATCATTGCAATGGTAAGTGCCTGAATCTGATCCGTATATCGTATACCTTGTTCACTGAGATCTAATACTTGCCTGTGTATTATATCCGGCTGCATCTGAGCGATTTTGGAAATCTTAAAACCATGCTCCTGTAGCAACGATATATTCAAAACTAATTTCAGATCATTATCATCATAGTACCGGATATTGGTATCTGTACGCTTGGGCGTTACTATATTATAGCGTTGTTCCCAGATCCGAAGTGTATGAGCTTTGATCCCCGAAAGGTTTTCCAGATCTTTAATTGAATACACACTCATAATACATACTATTTAATCATAGACAGATAACTTGCTGCTACTTGTAGTTACTGCCAGGTCAAATAAAACTTTAATAAAACAATTGAGGAAATAACATATGCGACAAACCTGTTTAACTACAGGTCCCCGTAGCCGACTCCAAACGTTTCTTTTTCATATCGCAAACTGATACAAATAGATGGATACATGCTAAACACATAACTGTATGATTTGTTTAAAGAAACCGAATTTTTATTTAAAGCGATCTATTCTAAAGCAGACCTCCTATTATCTTGTGCAGAGTTAAAGGAAGTAATATAGTAAATTACAACTCAGAAAGAATGCAAATTGTATCAGGTATACAGGTAGTGCCATCGGATTTTGCTTGACAGGTACAAGTACTGAGAATACTAATTGCAAAAAGAATGAAGTAACATACCAGCCTAGATAGTTATGAAAAGGCACATTATTATCTTGCCACGACCAGAAGTCAAGATGCATGGCAACTGGTTCAATAAAATAATCTATAAAAATCATTAACAATGAAGCAAAAATAGGCCTTAGCCAATTAGTTCGAAGGTAGGTATGGGAAATGATACCTGTACAATAGATTAGAGTAAGCCAATTACAACCAATGATTATGGGTACTCCAGCTATCTTCCAGCCTAGAGTTGGGCCATATTCATAGTTTCCAAAAATGAGTCCTGTTTTTATGCCTGCAAGTTCTACCAGATAACCTGTTATGAAACAGATCAAACAGAAAATATAAAATGAGGTAGTTAAAATAGGTTGAAATAACAACAATAATATTGTTGTAGCCAATAGATTAAAAGGTACCAAAACGATAAATAGCGGTTGAGTCACTTGCCAGTTTAACCCAATAATCCCTGCAACGTGCATCATTATCAACAAGATAAAGATTGTTCTATACAATGTAGAACTAGTTTCTAATGGAATGGATGTAGAGGTAAAGATTGATTTGGGAAGAGTCATGAACAGCTGAGAGACATTATTTTTAATGCGAAAGACAGATTATTTTTTATACGAACAATTTTTTCCGGTAAATGTTTCTATTTTTCGGCAGAAAAGGCAACCGTCCTATTTTGTTTTGCTAATATATCTTTACAACACAAATCATACCCTATGATATTATACAATATCACCATTAACATTGATGATAATGTGCACGATGAGTGGATACAATGGATGCGTGAACATCATATTCCGAATATTTTATTGACAGGATTGTTTGTAGATAACAAAATATTGAAACTCCTGACAGAAATAGAGAATGGGGGTACTACTTATTCGTTTCAATACTTTATGAATAGTATGGAAGACTACGAGAAATACGAAAGCGAATATGCTACTGCTTTACGAACAGAACATGACGCTCGTTTTGGTGGGAAATATGTTTCATTTCATACATTGCTTGAAGTCATAGAATAGTTGTACATCTTAACTGTGTAACTACATTTAGTATACCTCTATGGATACTTTCTTATTGCAGGCGCCTTATTATTTTTTCGGTTCGGCTAACAGTTTAGATAAAGATGTACTGCTGGAATGCGAACATATTCCTGATAAACAAACCAGCCAGGAGTGGATCAATGCCTATCGGCAACACCATCATGTGAGCTGGAATATAAATCTCATCACTATTCAGGACGGAGTCATCGTAAATACGATTCCGTCCAAATCGACCATTGATGGATTAAACAATGCCTTGTTTGATACATATAGATTGCATATCCAGGCGTATCCATTACCTGTTACCCATAAAGTAAAGCGACATCTGCTACTCAATATCTATCGGTGTATTCGTACAGTTCTTACTTTTTGCACTCGCACCCAATATAGATCTGTTATACGGCCTACTCTGAATGGTATCCACCCGTTTTTTCATAAACTTGATTCATTGGAATTACTGGATTTTACTACTTTAACTTCCTTTGACGCAAAGTATACCAATGATATCGACATATGGAAAACTATCCCTTTTTACATAGGCCAAACACTTGCTTTGCTAGATGGAGTAGAAATCTATACTAAAGATGCCTTAGTAGATTCCTTTCCGCAATTTACCAATTTTATTTATCGTCAGCCCCTAACTTCTGAGGATATTGCCTATCTGCAACAAACAAAGAAACAACTGGCTACTATTCTGCGTACTTTGCCTTTTGAAAATCCTGAAAGTGGTATTCTGATTATGGGGGACGAAAAAATAGATATGAGCCTGGAGGTTGCCTTATAAAATCAATCGGCTTTGACGCAAAATAAAAAGCAATAGAGGCAATAAAAAAGGTGTTTACCGATAGTAAATATACATCCGGATAAACACCTTTGAATGATTTAACTAGCCTATCAATGTATTATTTTTTGTACAAGTTGTTGTCCATTCTTATCCTGAATTTTGAGGAGATAGATTCCAGTTGGTAAAGCATTGGTTCTCACTAAATAGCTTTGATTACCTACTACCTCATAAGAAATACGCTGTTCTACACCCAATTGATTTATCAACGAGATGCTTTCTATTGGATAATTGTATTGAATGAAAATCTCATCCAAAAATGGATTGGGGTAAGTAATCAGCTTTCTTTTAATATGGGGTTCTGTTGCATTGACTATATCTTTTACAGTTACTATAATTTCATCTGACAGATTGATATTACCTTCATTGTCTGTTACTCTCGTGAAAATTGGATAAGTACCTTCCTTTACATCAGCCCATGTTATAGAAAACGGAGCTGTAAGAGCTTCCCCTATTTTGGTTCTGAAAGTAAAAAACTCGACTTTAGCAATACTGCCGTCTGTATCTGTGGCATTGGCCTGAATTGTAAGAGATGAAGAGGGCGCTATTGTATCATTCGAAGCAGGTGAAGTAATCTGTGTAGTTGGTGTACCTGGTTTTAATAGTAAACTTGTGCAGGACGGATCTGTACTTAATGAATGAAGTCGGTTGTCTATACTACTAGATACAAGATATTGATAGGAGGTTCCTGGCTTTACCAATTCATCCAAAAAGGAGGTTGTCGTCAAGCTTGCTCTTCCTATTAAAGTATAATTTGCCGGAGCACCTATGGTATAAGCAGGAATAACTCCCGTTTCACAACCTTCTTTTCTCCATATATATAATACCCCTCTTGAACTGCATGTATAAGCATCCCAACTTATTTTTATAGATTGGCCATCTGCATGAGCTTGTACATTTGTGGGTGGTTGGTTTACAATCGTAACACGCCAGGTTTTGGTATCGGTCAGCTGGTTGGGAACCGGAGCATTGTCTTCTGCTTTGAAAACCACATCATAGGGTTGAGCCCGCACCTGTTCACAAACGGTTTTCCACTCAAAATTGCTTTGGGCCGGATTTCCCTGATACTGATACTGGTCTCTGACTTTGGGTGGATGGTTGGGTGGATCGAGTGTAGCGGCTGGCTGATTAGGGAACAAGGCAGTGGAAGTAGAGAAAATAGCCGATTCGGAAGAAATGCGAATGGATTGATTTTGATCCGGATCGGTGGCCCGAATGATGGCTTTGAGCACTGTACCGGCGACAATACAGGTATCTTTGGGAATAATCAGTTCAGGTCGTTTGTTGGGTTGCTCTCTGACAGTAATCTGCATATCACGGACAATCTCTCCGATTTTGATGTAACCGACAGCAGTTTTTCGCCATTCTTCAACTACAAAGGCAATACCATAATTTGCATAGCCTTTTGTTCCAATACCATAGACACCAGGAGCATCCCAGATGATATCTCCAGTAAGAGGGTTGATTACAAAAGTAGGCGAGCCAGAGCCTGCTTCTGGAATTCCCAATGGCGGTCCAACTGTTTCTGGAGATTGATAGCCATTCACTGACAGAGTAGTACTTTGTCTGGGAATCACCATTCGGTAAGCGAGACTATCGCCATCGGGATCAAAGGCAGTGGGATTGTGAGTAAATTTTTGACCTACTTTTGCATTGTCGATAGGAGGGTTGAGTAGTTGAGGGGTACTATTGTTCCCAATGGTTGGAACAAGATTGAGCATGGTCTCTACATAAAAAGGCGTGTTAACTGAATTATTCATATTCACAATTTCCGCGTTTCTGTTCTGCTCCTGGAAGTAAATGACATAGGAGCCTGAACCTGGGAAAGTATAATTGAAGGTATAGGTAATTTCTTCAATATTTACCCCTACAGTCCGACGAGGGGTATTGGCATCGGCTCTAAGGAATACAGGATTATTACCTCTTTGTCCATTGGCAAGAATAGGCACAATGCCTATGGTGGCTTCAGGTTGGTCAACACCCTGTGTATCTCTGTAAAGAGTTAGCGTGAAGATATATGTAGGAGTACTTAGATTGCTTGGATCCCGTACTGCTGTAATTTGTCCCGCACGCAAGTGAGTTGCAAATGTATTTACAGTAAGAAGTAGTGATAATAAGAGAAATGATAAAAAGAATAAACGTTTCTTCATAGAATCCAGATAAAGTTGAGTATGGTAACTTGTAAAGATAAGAAATAAAAATGTAGTCAAATAGTTTGAGGGTTCTATTAAAAGGTATATATATGAGTCACTGAATTATAGAATAGGGTTTATACACAAACATAGTTTAGTTAATGAATAAACTAAGTAATATTACGTTGGGAGTGTATTTTTTAGTAATTACTATATTCGGTCGGCAGCCTTCAATAAAGCTAAGCTTCTTTGATAAGATCCCTGCAGAAATAGATGGATGTGGGCATTACTATACATATGGATCTTTGGATTACCAAAATAGTAAGTATGTTTTCGTTACTAACCTCCAGGGTTTAGCATTTATTAGAATCAATGGACGTCAAATCTCCCTTAAACAGACAAATGACAAATATGCTAAAGTTTCTATTTATAAAGGAGGAGGATATACTGTTGTTGAGGAGACAAAAACAGTAAGACAAACAGGTGATGAAGTGTGGTTGAGTAGAGGAACCTTGAAAGTTATAAGGCACTCAGATAAACAGGAGATTCTGATCTGGATTCATGGAGAGGGAGGATGTTAAGGTAACTTTCAGAGAATATTGAGGTATGCATATAGTAGGTAGTATTATAAAGTGAGCTGGCTTTGAGTTATTGTAGATAGTATCTTATTGGCCATAGCCAATGTTGTCAAAACTTTATTGAAAAAATAAGAGATGCCATCTACATATGAAATAAGGGCAGATTTTGATTCCCAAAGTATTGTTGTTTATCAGGCTTATCCTGAACAGATTGCTCTTGCTGCTATCAAAAACCAAACTTTTGAAGCACCGTTTTCCTTCACCCGTATGACTTGGATCAAACCTTCCTTTCTCTGGTTGATGGAAAGAAGTAACTGGGCTCAAAAGTCTGGGCAGGAACACATATTAGCTATTCGCATAAGTCGGGCTGGGTGGGAAAAGGCTTTACAAGAAGGAGTATTGACATCCCCTGAAAAGAGAGTCTATTCAGATGGACAAATCTGGCGTGAGTTATTTGAACAGGCAAAGGTGCATATTCAGTGGGATCCGGAAAGAAGCCTGAGAGGACAAAAATTAGATTATAGTAGTATTCAAGTTGGTATAAGTCGATATCTGATAGAAGAATTTGTAAGAGAATGGATACTGGAGATCAAGGATTATACACCTCTGACCAGAAAGGTTCATAACTTATGTAAGGCTGGTAAGTATGAACAGGCTAAGCGGTTTCTTCCATCTGAGAAACGATATGAACTGTCTGATAAGTTAAAAAAGCAGATTGGCGCTAGCTAAAAGGTTATTTCATTTAACTCTATTCTTTCAGTGTATTTAGTTGGGGATATACTCATCTGTGCAGTCTCCAATAACGTTGTCTGATATTTTTAAGATAGTTTATTGCTTCCAGCATCAATTTCTATTATTATAGGATTGTTAATTAAGCAGCACAATGTCAAATTTTTTAGTAATTCTAGGTCTACTTGTCCAACTGGTTTTATCAGTCGTTGCCTTACTATGGATTCTGGCTTTTTTAGGTTTTACCGATGAAACCAAACGAAGTACTTCTGCTAACTTTTTGGGTAAATCCCTGGTTACACTATGTGTACTAGTGGCATTGTTCCCTATAGGGTTGGTATTCTGGGTTGGCTGGCGATATTATTTTTCTTCTTTGCCCTGGCAAGATATTCCTTTAGGTCTTTTTCTTCCTTTAGTAGCTACGCTGGTTTGCTCTTTACTTTGTGCGGGGTTAATCTATCTTTTTAAGGTGATAGGCTATCGTCGCTAATTTTAACCTTTTCGGATAAATTAGTTCATACTGTATTGACAGAAGTGTTAAAGCTCCATGAGGAGAATCGTTTTTCACTATGAAAAGCTCGAAATAACCACCCTGAGTCAAACTCGTTATTTTGGCTACAATCTGACTCATTTTGGCAACAGAGGCCTTCTGCTTTCTGCCGACTTTTGCATGTGAAATATAAACCAACAGAAAAATGCAAAAGTCTATCTTCATTACCGGAGCTTCCACAGGCTTAGGAAAAGAAACTGCAAAATTATTTCAGTCGAAAGGGTGGAATGTAATTGCTACTATGCGTACTCCTGAAAACGAAACAGAACTGTCAAAGCTTGAGAATGTTACTGTTCTGAAGCTGGATGTAACAGATCCCATACAAATTCAGGAAGTAGTAAATCAAGTAATTGCCAAACAGTCTGTAGATGTAGTGCTTAACAACGCGGGGTACGGGCTGATTGGCCCATTGGAAGCATTGAATGATGGACAGATTATCCGGCAGATCAATACAAACCTTTTGGGTGTAATCAGAGTATGCAAAGCATTTACGCCGTACTTTCGCAGAAAGAGGACGGGAAGCTTTATCAATGTAACTTCCATGTTCGGGTTGATTGGGTATCCAACTTGTTCGATTTATGCTGCTACCAAATTTGCTGTAGATGGCTTTTCAGAATGTATGGCATATGACCTGGCTCACTTTGGTGTAAAAGTAAAGATTATAGCTCCAGGTGGTATACAAACTGAATTTACAGGACGTTCCATGGATGGGGGACAAGATGAAGCCTACCAGGAATTAGTAGAAAAGGTAAGTAAAGGATATAGTGCGGAAAAGGTAAGTCAGTTTTCAACTCCTGAAAGTATTGCAAATACTATCTATGAAGCAGCAACAGACGATAAAAATCAATTACGCTATATTGCAGGATCTGATGCTATTGCATTATATGAAGAAAGATTGGCAATGGGAGCTGAAGCCCAATACAGAAAAATTCAGACAATGTTTATGTAGCAGAACAGATAATGGAGTGCTAGAGCTATGAAACAAGCAGGAGATATACCGAAAAAATTTAATTCCATTTCAGAGCTACATAGGGCTTTGGGATTTTCGAGACCTTTACATCCTTTGGTGAGTCTGGTCAATTATGCTGACATCAAAACACCTTATGCCCAGTTGCCTAAAGCCTTATTGCTGAACTTTTATAAGATTTCGTACAAGAGAAACCTGACAGATAAAGTAAAATACGGACAACATTACTATGATTTTGATGAAGGGGGATTGTCCTTTATTGCACCCAATCAGGTTATTTCAAGTGCCAAAGAGGAAAAGGATTATTCAGGATATACTCTGCTTTTTCATCCCGACTTTCTCAGTACTTATCCACTTGCTACCCGGATTAAAACGTTTGGCTTCTTTTCATATGCAGCAAATGAGGCATTGTTTTTATCTGACAGAGAGACACAGATCATTATTTCTGTTTTTGAAAATATCCAACAAGAGCTCTCTAACCCTATTGATGATTTTAGTCAGGATGTAATTATATCTCATATCGAAGTATTGCTCAATTACAGCAACCGCTTTTACAAACGTCAATTCCTCACCCGCAAAGCAGTAAATCATAATTTGTTAACACTCATGGAGCAACTTTTAACTATGTATTTTGATGAGGAACAAGCCTTAGAGAAAGGACTTCCAACTGTTGACTATCTGGCAGATCAACTTAATGTCTCCCCACGTTATTTAAGTGATATGCTACGAAATTTAACTGGACAGAATGCTCAGCAGCACATTCACGAAAAATTGATCGAGAAAGCGAAGATCTTTTTAACTTCTACTCATCTATCTGTGTCGGAAATTGCCTATCAGTTAGGCTTTGAACATTCACAGTCATTTAATAAACTATTTAAGAAAAAAACTAATCTGACGCCAATTGAATTTAAACAATCATTCAATTAGTTTTAGAAAAGATGCTAAGTTGGTGCACACTATAAAAAGCTGGTTTGTAATATAGGTTGGTTATCAAAATGGTAACGATCAGAAGTGACTACAGTTTTGAGGTAAAGTATAGGAGCATAATAGTATTATCTAACCGGTCTGACACTAAAATTCTTTAAACAATACTGTTGGAATAGTATATTTTTAAATAGTAAGCTTTTTTGATTATTCATATGCCTTATCAGACATTAGATAGCAAAGCCATTGACATGCTTCGTGATATTCCGGATCTGATACCTGTCTATCGGGAATACTATGAGGATTGGCGAATTCGTGTATTTGACAGAAAGGAGCACGAGTGCAGAAACTATGTGTCTCCCAATAGACGTGACTTTTTTAAAATACTCCTGGTTACAGAAGGCATCGGAATCTTTACGATTGGACTTAATACGTATCATATTGAAAAACCAACAATTTTATTTATTCATCCAAACGATATTATTTCCTGGAAGAATCTCTCAGAGCAAAACAAAGGTTTTTACTGTTTATTTAAGAATACTTTTTTAGGACAATATCCTCAGTTAAAAACAGCTATTGAGAGATACAATCTGTTTACTGATAAGTCCAAAAGTATCATTACTTTGAGCCAACAGGAGGCGCTTTCTCTGGAGTCTATCTTTATCAAAATCTATGATGAGGAATTATCCGGAAATAAATTCAGTGAAGATGTGATCCAGGCATATTTACAATTATTGCTTATTGAAAGCATCAAGATTGGTAACTATCCTCTGCCTGCCAATGTCTCAGATGAATACAAGCATATTCATCAGTTCTTCCAGCTTTTGGAACATGAAACGGCCAACATAAATTATACGACACCCATACGTATTAAGACCGCGCAGGAATTTGCTATAGAAATGTCCCTTCATCCAAACTATTTGAACGCTCTACTGAAAAAACACACCGGGCAAAATGTAAGTACACATATTCGCAATCGGTTGCTTGAAGAAGCAAAGATACTGTTAGCTCAAACAAACTGGACGTTGGAAGATGTTGGTTACAGCATTGGATTTTCGGAACAGTCGAATTTCAACCTTTTCTTCAAAAAGAATACAGGCTATACACCTGCTGCATTTCGAAAAAACTACCACCTTCGAAATTCATAAAAGACACTTTGTTTTCCATATAAACCCGCCGTTAGCTTGTTGCCATCTTTGTCTTATTAAATTAATCACTAAAAAGATGGAAAAAACGACAATTGTAATTCCTCCCAAAAATACACAAAGTGTATTTGCTAACATGAGAGGAGCCCATGTGGCTCTCAGAGTCCCAAACTATGATAAGACTAAAAAATGGTATATGGAAAAACTGGATTTTCGGTTATTGCATGAATGGCCTTTTGGAAATCTGCAACTTGCCTATCTGGCACCTGCTAACGACGATACCTTCTGGATAGAATTGCTGGCAGGTGGAAATCCAGAACCTAAAACCAGTTACCGAGATCTAAATGAAAGTTTACATCCCGCTGGTTATCATCACATTTGTATGGATGTGAAAAGCGTTGATGATACACTTGCTCAACTTCGTAACAGAGGTGTCACCATTCTTGGAGAAGCTTTTGATCTACCTGTTATTGGCAAACGACTGGGTTTCTTTTCAGACCTTTGGGGCAATGTAATCGAATTGTCTGAGGCTTTGTAATAGAAATAATCTATATAGGATGGATTAGATATGTAAGAGAAAAGTGGACAGAAAGTTAAGTTTAACTCTAAATTTCAGAAACAGTATAACCGTGTTCTCCTTTACAAACTCCCTAGGATAAAGATGAACTTGTAAAGAAAAATAGAATAACTCAAACAAGCGCTATTTGTCAAATAGCGCTTGTTTGAGTTATTCTATTTTGGGTAGGCAATTATTGTGGAGATTCATAATACACTAAATAAGAGTATTTACAATCTTCTATTTAACAACTAAATTACTAAGTTAGGTAGGCTTTAAATTATTTAATCATATTTTGTATGTATAATATGATTATTTTACATACATTTATGTAATTAATACATGGCTCATAGTAAAGATGAAAGGGACAAACCTAGGAGAATTTGAAGAACTGGTACTGCTTACTGTTGTTGCCTTGATGGAGGATGCCTATAGTGTAGCAATATGTGATGAGCTGTCCAATCTCACAGGCCGCTCAATTAAACTGGGTGTAGTGCATGCGGTACTTAATCGTCTTGAAGAGAAAGGACTTGTGAAAAGCGAATTAGGTGAGGCAACAAAGACTCGTGGTGGCAAACGCAAAAGATTCTATCAATTGACCATACCAGGAAAGGCAGCATTAGTACATGCCAAGTCAATGCGTGATCAGTTATGGGACAGCATACCATCACTTGTTTGGGAAAAAGTATAACATGAAAGAGCAACACCATCCACCTTTTTGGGCACAGCGGTTTATAGCGTGGTATTGTAAGCCCGAACTCGCAGAGGATCTTATTGGAGATCTTAACGAATACTTTGAGCGGAATGTACAGACCATTGGGCCACATCGCGCAAAGTTAATTTACACTATTGATGCTTTAAAGTTCTTGAGAAGTTATACGATACAAAGACCAAAATTTGCCAACCTTTTTATCAACTGGATCATGATCAGAAGCTACATCAAAACATCGGGACGCAATGTAATGCGCAACAAATTGTTCTCATCTATCAATATTGTTGGCCTTGCGATCAGTATGTCCGTCGGATTATTACTGATCGCGTTTGTGCTGGACCTGCATTCATATGATAGATTCCATAAGAACGGTGAGAGGATCTATCGCATCACCAATATATTAACTTCGAATAATGAACAAAGTAGCAAGTTTGCATCCACTTCTATAAAAACCGGAAAGCTTATCCGACAAAAAGTGACAGGTATTGAAGATGTAACTATTGTGCGAGACTTTTCGCAGGATGCTAAAGTTGGCGACAATATCCTCCCTGTTAAGGGCTACTGGGCGGAGCCATCGCTGTTCAGAATATTTACATTTCCTATGTTGGAAGGTAATCGAGACAAGGCGCTGAAAGACCCTTACTCAATTGTTCTCACAGAGACAACTGCAAGAAAACTATTCGGCAACGAATCAGCACTTGGTAAGGCAATTCAATTCGATACACTTACTTATCAGGTAACTGGTGTAATGAAGGATGTTCCTTTCTTTTCACATATTAATTTCGAAGCATTGGTATCATTATCAACAGCTGAGCAGCTCAACAAAAGCGACAGGAACTTCGAAAAATGGACGAATATGGGGTTAAACTATGTGTACCTGCTGCTATCACAAAATACCAATATGGCTGCCATTCAGTCCCAACTCAACGTAATTGCAAAAGAGGAGAATCTTGCCCAGGAAAACTCCAGAATACAACTTGAGCTTCTTCCTTTATATGAGATTGTAGTTGGAGAGAATCTCCGGGATATGCGTGGTTCCGTGCGGGTTCATATGCCTCCGGTTATGCTTTGGATATTGGGAGGACTTGCCCTTGTTGTAATATTATCTGCCTGTTTCAACTATACTAACCTTTCAATCGCACGTGCCATGCGCCGCTTTAAAGAAGTTGGGATTCGCAAAGCTATCGGTGCCGGTAAGAGCCAGATACGGCAGCAGTTTCTTACAGAGGCAATCATGATTTCTCTGGCGTCTCTTATTCTTTCGTTTTTCATCTTTCTTGTATTGAGACCACAGTTGATAGACCTGGCTCCGGAGATGCAGCGTACAGTAAAACTTGAGATCACTTCCTCTATGATCGTAACCTTTGTTATCTTTTCTGTTACAGTAGGTGTTATTGCTGGCTTTATGCCAGCTATATTCTTTTCGAAAATCAGTGCAATCAATGCACTCAGAAATGTGTCGTCTGTAAAAGTATACAAACACATAACACTCAGGCGTGCTTTAGTGGTTATTCAATACACATTCACACTGATCTTTATTACAACAACTGCCATTGGTTATGTACAGTACAAAAACATACTCGCATTTGATCTCGGATTCAACACTGAAAATATCCTTAATATCAATATGCAGGGTAATAAACCTGATGCGCTTCTTAAAGAACTGAGCGAAATACCAGAAGTAACCGCATTGTCCCGGTCGTTAATAATTACCAGCGTTGGGAATGCTTGGGGCGGCTATATGAAATATAAAGACTCGCACGACTCTGTATTGGTCCTTACCAACAACATCGACGAAAATTATCTGACTCTGCATGACTATAAGCTTATTGCTGGAGGAAATTTTATGGCACATCCCACTACAACCGCAGCTGCCTCAGAAGTGATCGTTAATCAACAAGTTTTAAAAAGATTTAACATTGCCAACAACAACCCCGAAGAAGCAATAGGGGAAGAGATTACATTCAGTAATGCCCAAGGACATGGACGCAAAATGACTATTGTTGGAGTAATGAAAGACTTTCACTATGGCAAGGTCAACAACCTAATCGAGCCTGTAGCCTTTATGCCATGGACACCCGAAGACAGGACAATCATTAATGCCAAAATAAAAAGTACCGACATGCTTGCGACCATGGCTAAGATTGAGTCCACATGGAAGAAGATTGATCGTATTCATCCATTTCAAGCTGAATTCTATGAAGAAGCGATAGAAGATGCTTATAGTGAATTTTCCTCCATGATCAAGATTATTGGCTTCCTTTCCTTTCTCGCTATTTCTATCGCATCGATGGGGTTGTTCGGAATGGTGGTATTTACAACTGAAACAAGACTAAAAGAGATCAGCATCCGCAAAGTGATGGGTGCAAGTTCGAGCAATCTTATATATTTGCTGAGCCGTGATTTTCTATTGCTGTTGTCAATATCGGCACTTATTGCTTTACCAGTAACTTACTTCTTCTTCAAAAATGTTATACTTACAAATTTTCCCTATCACACACCTGTGCAAATCGCTGAGCTATTTGTTGGCTTGTTAACCGTATTGTTTATCGCATTCATTATGATTGGCTCGCAGACAATGAAAGCTGCCAGAAGTAATCCCGCGAAGATTCTGAAGAGTGAATAAGGTAGGGATACCTTAATTGACAATTCTCATATTTATGGCGAAATAGGGGAGTGCGAAAAAATTCTGTTGATAGTAAGTAAAGAAGTAGAGGTTTTTCCAAAATGACCTCTACTCTAAGTAATCTCACAATATAAGTAGTCTTGCTTCTTGACTTAACTAATATCTCTGCCAGAAGAGATTAAGTCCAACTATCAGCACAAGGCCAATCTGTAGGGCAGTCAGTACATACATATAGTTAGCCTGACCTCTCGACTGGTTTAGTAGTCGCTCTCCTACAGTTAACTGCAAGCTTGATAGCTCTGTCAGAGTTTGGGCTACTTGGCCAAATGCGGTATGGGCAGTACCTACAAATAAGGCTTGCTGTTCCTTTGGTTGGTTAACTAATTTGGCTGTTATCTCCTCTTCTAACTGATTATAAAGGGATAGCCGTTGTTTTAACAAAGTGTATTGGCCAGCTTCTTTAGATGTTAATTTGGTCTTGTCATATTCGATCAGCAAAGAGTCTATCTGGCGGTTAAGACGATTAATGGTTGATCCCATAACGCTTCCACCTGAATCAGTTTTACCTAGCACATAGGATTCGAGCAGTAGCCGTTTCTGGTAAACTTTTGAATTTAGACTGGCAATAATTGCAGTTGGAACCAAGCGATCCTTGTAAATGGAAGCTGATGTTTCCTGAATTTGATTTACACTACGACGGCTTAAAAAAATGCTGGTTAGAATCAGTCCCAACAGACTAGCAATCAATACAGTAAGACGTAGCGTTGAACGGTTATTAGTTGATTTTTCCATATATTGTACGAGGCGAAGTTTTATTTTTTCAGTATGAGTTTGAAAATCGCATATAAGGTTTTGCCATAGACTTGGTACAAAATTAAATTGTCGTTGACGTAACCTACCGCGATTTAGATGCTTATTGCTAAAGTTAAGGATTGAACTTTAGCATCAGAAATTTTGGAGAGTAAAATAAGATCTATAATCGTAAGATCAGTGTACCTAAGTAGACCAAAAATTACCTTAATTACTAAGTCCACTCATAAAAGTTATGGAGAGATTATAAAAGGAAAGAATATGAGATAGTAGTTGAAGAGTGAGAGAGTAGTTGAAGAGGTATAACATTTATTTCAAGCGACATTTAAATATGTCAACCACTTAGAAATGTATTTTAGTAAGACTAGCCTCTAGATACGAAATAATTAGTTGTATTTATTAATACTAGACACCATCGCTATACTATTCGCGCTCAGCGATAAATAAAAAAAATGCCTTTCCATTATCATCTGATAAACAAAAAAGCATTAAATACTTGTTATTTAATGCTTTTGCAGAGAGGAAGGGATTCGAACCCTCGATACCGTTTCCGGTATACACGCTTTCCAGGCGTGCCCCTTCAACCACTCGGGCACCTCTCTGTATGGGAAGCGTAAAAATCGGACGCGAAATAAGGGATTTTATTCCAGATTGTAAAAGATTATTTGAAATAAAACAACATTTTTTCTTTTATCAACTTATCTCACCACAAATAGAGGTTGTTAGTAAAGGTTGCCAGTCAGTTTTAGAGAGACCAGAACCTGCCAGATACATAAGTTTTGTAATAGCAGCCTCGGTGGTAATATCACCTCCACCTATCACTCCAATGTCTAATAGATGTTTACTCGTAGAGTATCTTCCTTGCAATACGGTACCTCCCAAACATTGAGAAACATTCAGAATGACAATGCCTCGTTGGATAGCTTTGGATAAACATTCAGTAAACCATGTATCAGTGTGTGCATTGCCTGAACCATAGGTTTCTAATACAATCGCCTGTAGGTCTGGGATATTTAATACGCTTTCGACTACAGAGCGACTGATACCAGGAAATATTTTGAGAATAGCTACCCGATCATCCATGTGTTTTTGAACTTGCAAGTTTGCTTCAACTACAAATGGACGCATCAATGCTGGACGGAAGTCAATCGATATACCTGCCTCAGCCAGTGGGGGATAATTCTCAGAATAAAAAGCATCGAATTGAGTACTTTCTACTTTCTTAGCTCGGTTGCCTCTCAGTAAGCGACTGTGAAAATAGATACATACTTCTGATACTTGTGGTTGATTGTGTTCATTTCGGCCAGAAGCTATTTCCAAAGCAGTGATCATATTCTCACGGGCATCTGTACGAATGGAACCTATTGGCAACTGAGCCCCTGTAAAAATAACAGGTTTATTCAAGCCTTTTAATAAGAAGCTGAGGGCTGAGGCACTATAGGCCATTGTATCTGTACCATGCAATATTACAAAACCATCATGTAGTGCATAGTTTTGTTCAATAATTCGAGCCCATTCAATCCAGTGAGCTGGTGTTACATTAGATGAATCTATAGGTACATCAAAAGCAATGACGGTTAAGGTGAAATCAAAACGGTCAATTTCTGGAAGATTTTGAAGGATTTGCCCAAAGTCAAAAGGCTTGAGTTGGCCATTAGTATCATAAGCCATTCCCAGAGTACCTCCTGTATAGATCATAAGGATGGATGCTCCTGTTTTGGCAGGGGTATGTACACAAATTGTTGAATACATGAAAGGTTATTTACGTTCCTGATTTTTAGTTTGTGATAAAGTACTGACTGGTATACTTATGCCTTTACTCCAAATAATAAAAGTGCATTTTGTGTAGTTGCTTCCGCTACAGTGGCTACAGAAACTTCTTTCAGATCTGCTACCCGTTGAGCAATCAACGGGATATAGCTGGTTTCATTGCGTTTACCCCTATATGGGACAGGTGCAAGATAGGGACTGTCTGTTTCCAGTACCAGATGCTGCAGGTCTACAAAAGGAATTACCTTGTCCAAACCTCCGTTTTTAAAAGTAGACACTCCGCCGATCCCCAGTTTAAATCCCATTTCAATAGCTATCTGGGCATCTTCCAGAGTGCCTGAGAAACAATGGAAAATTCCTGTGACCCCTGTAAGCCCGGTTTCTTCCAATACTGCTACAGTATCTCTAAATGAGTCTCTACAATGAATGACAATTGGTAGATCGTATTTTTTCGCCCAGCTAACCTGTATTTTTAATGCTTCTTTTTGTTGTTCTACAAATTCCGTAGACCAGTAATAGTCTAGTCCGATTTCACCAATAGCCACGAACTCTCGTTTACCAAGCCAGTCTTCTGCAATCTTTAATTCTTTCTCAAAGTCTGCTTCTATGCTACAGGGATGTACTCCCATCATAGAGAAACACTGATCAGGGTAGTGGTCTTCTAAGGCTAGCATGCCATCAATGGATGTGCTGTCTACATTGGGCATAAAAATCTTTGTCACACCCGCATCAAACGTCCGTTTGAGCATTGTCTCCCGGTCGTTAGTAAACTGGTCTCCATAAATGTGGGCGTGTGTATCTACAAATTGCATAATTCAGTATGGTCAGATAAATATTCTATGTTGAGCAAACATTTGGATTCGAAAAATCATTCATATACCCGTCCTTTCCAAATAGTTTTAACAGGTATATAGTAATAAATCAATGTTGCCAGTGTACCAAATTGGAAATACAAAGGGAACAAGATACTAGACCAATATAATTTCTGTTGTTTTAAACGGTGAATGCCTGCTACTGCTACTAAGGTCTGGATAAGCATACTTCCTATCCATAAAAGAATAGATAGCCATGGCTGAGTTATTGCCAGTATCAAAAGTATAATCCAGAAGAAAACAGGTGCCAGCAACGGTAACCGGATATACCAGGGAGTTTGCAAGGCTCCATGTGCCCATCTCTTTCGTTGTTGTAGCCAGGCTGGTATGGTCGAAATTGGCAGTGTGAGGGCTAATGCCTCATGAGTATATACTTGTCGAAAGGTATATCGACGGTCCAATATCTCTTTGAATAATTGGTAATCTTCTGTAATTGAAAAAGGAATGGTTTCGTAACCTCCTGTAGCCTCATAACTGGCACGGGTTACCAGCATATTGTTACCCATAGCAGTAGCTGGAATCTGCCAGTGGGACAACTTTTCTATAATATACAATGCATATACCCAGTCAATGGCTTGTAGTGCTGTCCAGATGTTGGTATATGTAGGAATGGTAATGCCTGTAACAACCCCTACCTGACCTTGACAAGGTGCCAGCATGCACTGTATCCAGTGAGAAGAAACCGCGACATCAGCATCTGTTATCAGAAAATAGTCTCCTTGAGCTTGTTGGGCCAGATGAGCTAATACATTGGCCTTTCCTCTGGCATTACCCAGTGTGTTTGTGATGCGTAGAAGATGAAAGTTAGGTTTGTTGCAAATAAAGCCTTCTATCAGTGTATGTGTCTGGTCCTGAGAATCATCATCGCCAATCCATACTTCCCATTGGTCTCTGGGATATGTGAGTTGATCTATGGATTGCAGACAGCGGAGAATGGTGTGTTCCTCATTTCGTGCTGCAATCAGAATAGAGACCATACGCAAATTGTCATTTTTAGACAAATGTATAAGATTTCTTTTGTACCTGTATGTGTTATTTCAATAACTCAAATGTAAAGCCTTTCTCTAGGCAATGTTCAATATAGCGGGGTAGTACATGGGTAATGCGTTCTTCAGCTTTGACATTGTCATGAAAGACAATGATAGATCCATTTTCTGTAGCTTCTATAGTTTTTTTTAAGCATTTTTCAGGAGCCAGCTTTCTGTCGAAATCGCCTGTAAGCACATCCCACATAATAATCTCATATCCTTCCTGTTGAAGCTGCAATGCCTGCTTTTTTCTGATACGCCCATAGGGAGGACGGAAAAGTTTGGTATCAGTGGAGAGAAACCGCTGACAGAATTGAGTATTACGAATATACTCATCCTGAGGAGTCTTCCATCCGTTCATATGGTTAAAGGTATGGTTACCTAGTGCATGCCCTTGTAAACGTACCCATGAGAATACTTCAGGGTATTTACGGATGTTATCGCCTACACAAAAGAATGTTGCTTTCACTTGATATTGTGCCAACTGATCCAGAACCCATGTGGTCATACCTGGGATAGGACCATCATCAAAAGTAAGGTAAAGCTTCTTCTCCGTATCCGGTCTTCGCCAGGTAAAGGTTGGATAAAACTTTCGCAGCCAGGAAGGGGTTTTATGCCAGTACATAGTCTGTATAGTTTAAAAACAGTGGACAAGAATGGTATTAGTATATATGCCAGATCAGCATTAGATTTTAATTACAACACAACTGATATAATTACCATTGAAATTGTGCCGATTCTAACTTTGAACGGATAGTCAACTATGCCTCTGTTTATTGTTAAACTCTTAATTTTAAGAGGCTTACTGACAGCACAAAAATAAGGCTATTCTGCATATGTTACTCTGCAAAATAGCCTTATGTAATATTGACAAAATGATTCTATAATCTGAAGAGGGGAAAAATGTAATCTTAACCTGTTATAATCTGAAATTCAAATCGCAATGGGTCAAATTGTTGCAGTAACGTATGGATGAACTCTGGATTGTTGGCATAAAAATTCAGCATATTATCTGTCCGCTCCTGTAAGCTTCCTCCTGGAAATAATTTGTTTTTCAGTGTTAAAACTTGTTGAATACCAGTTTCCTGCTTTTGTTCTTCTGCTTTCCGAAGACGTTTTTCTATATTCTCTAAAGATGTTTTCGCCTTTTGCTTTTCTGCTCCTACAAATCCTTCCAGCGATTTGTCTAAGGTAACCGCTTTTTGTACAACTCGGTCAAATAACGATGTAAGATCCTGTATTTCTGTATATAAAGAGATAGGTTCTCCCACTGTCTTTTCCACATACTTTCGTTTTAGAGAGACCTCATCTGTAAATAGGTCAGCTACTGTCAGACCTGTTTTATCAAGTTTCTTTTGGGTGTTTTCGTTAAGGATTAGTGCAAAGTTTCTGGGCATTACAATTGGAAATGGTGTTCCTAGCTTATCGAACAGATCTTTAAGCTGTAACCAGTAAGCTACTTCTGCAGGACCACCAATATAAGCCAGGTTGGGAAGTATTGTTTCCTGATAGATGGGACGAAGTAAGACGTTGGGGCTGAAACGTTCTGGGTGCTGATCTATCATTTGTGCAACTTCTTCTTTTGAGAAGGAAAGTTCGGTATTTAATATTCGGAAACGACCATGATTGTGCACAATTCGTTCACGCATACCGTGATCTAAATAAAAGAAGTTGCTGTCACGTGCGTTGACTTGTGTTTTATACCCCAGACTTTCTAGTTTTTCAGATGTTTGATTAACAACAGTTTGGGTGACCTGGTCAAAAACATCTGCTTTGATTATTTGTCGGAATTCGCCCTTGAGTGTCGGATGATCTGCATCTATACAGAGCAATCCCTGATCACCAAACAGGTCTGTAACCCAACATCGTGTAGCATCTGCCAGGGTTTGGTAGGTTAGATAGGCTTTTTCGAATATGGGAAATTTGTCTGACAGTTGATCTAATACAGTTTGGATCTCTGTTGGATTCATCCGTCCTACAGCCCCGGTTTGAGTTGTTTCCCATGTGTATTTTTTACCAAACAGATTGAAGTAGCTGATTTCCTCAAAGTCATGATCTTCTGTTGCCATCCAATAAACCGGAACAAAATGATAATCTGGATATTTTTCCTGAAGTTGTTTCGCCAGATTAATGGTTGTCACCAGCTTATAGATAACATACAAAGGCCCACTAAAGATATTTAACTGGTGACCTGTAGTCACTGTAAATGTATTGGGTTGAAGCAGACTATCAATCTGCTTTTGAACTATATCGGAAGAATAGCCTGTATATTGTTCTTTTAATACCTGATGTAGAGCTTCTCTTTTTGATACATCAAAAGCACGGGATTGCAGGATCTTACCAAAATTATCCAGTGTTGGAAATGTAATGTAAAATGGGGCTAATGTGTTCTTTTGCTGAATATAATCTAGAAAGAGAGAAGAAAACTGATTAGTCTGTTGCAGAGATAAAAATTGTGTTGTCATTCATGTGGATGTTTGCGTGCGTAAATATAAAGGGATGAATAGATTTGTTGTATATGATTTTAATAAATGGTCTATTTGAACTATGTCGGGTAGATTATTTGTGTCTGCTGATAATTTACTAATATTGCCAAAACTGTAATCCGGGCTTAAATGGTTCGTTTTCTTCTGATTTACTGTTTATAAAATCCGACAGATACAGTTGCTTAAATCCGGTTTTTCACTCAAGTTACTTTTATTTTTATGCGTATTGGTGGTGTACCTGAGCATTTTAATCTTCCCTGGCGACTGGCTATTGAGGAAGGAATTTTTTCATCGAAAGGCATTGAACTGGAATGGACAGATTATCCAGGTGGAACAGGAGTTATGAATAAGGCCTTGCGGGAAGGAGAGCTTGATATAGCAACGATTCTTACAGAAGGTATTGTAGCAGATATTATTAATGGCAATCCTTCTCAACTTCTGAAAATACATGTGCAAACTCCTCTAAACTGGGGGATTTTTGTGAGTGAGTCTTCTGCATTTCAGCAGGTAGATGATCTAAAGGCAGCACGATTTGCTATCAGTCGGTTAGGATCAGGCTCTCAACTGATGGCTTATGTTAATGCCTTGCAGCGGGGATGGAATCTGGCAGACTTGTCAATGGTTGTACTAAATAATCTGGAAGGAATGCGTAAAGGATTGAGAGACAAAGAAGCTGACGCATTTATGTGGGAAAGAGTAATGACACAGCCTTATGTGGATAGTGGCGAATTAAGGCGAGTGGGCATATGTCCAACTCCATGGCCTGGATTTGTATTAGTAGCTCGTAATGAAGCTATTGCTAATGAGACTGAAAAACTACAGCTTATTTGTGATCTTTTTAATGAATTTGTAAGTGGTTTCAAGCAACGGACTGGTTTAGATGAGTTGATTGCTCAACGATATTCATTGCCACTGACAGATGTACAACACTGGATTATAGAAACAGAATGGGCTACTACTAATGATATTGAGGTTACTATGCTGGAAAATGTAATGGAAACTTTGCAAAAGGCAGGAACTATCACTGGAAAGATGCCTGCAAGTAAATTATTAGCTAATTTGTAAAAATGATTAACCCTATAAATTTTTCATAACTATCTTTCTTAGTTTGAGAGGCAAAATTACCTTTAACTGATATATAGTTCAGAATGACAGACAGTAATTTTTGTTCCATTATCTGAAATTATGATTATTATGCGAACATCCCACTTTGGAGAAAATACCTCCTGAGTGGGATATTTTTTATCTCTATAAAGATGTTCCCTTAGAATTAAAAAAAATTATGTAGCATACTGCCTACTCTTTATAAATTGCGGAAAAAGAATAGCTGTACATGCAACTGCTGGAAATTATAAAGAAGTTAGAAGGAAAAAGTGATCACCAACGGAGTGAATTCATTGAACAAACCCTTATTCGCTGGGGAATACCTTATGAAATACATCCCTATGCTACCGGAAGAAATATCTTGTTGCCTTCCGGGCGACCCCAATGGATAGGGATAAGTTCACATTTTGATGTAGTGAAAAATTCGCCTGGGGCTAATGATAATGCTTCTGCGATAGCTGTATGCCTTGATCTAATCCGACGGAACCAAATTAAACCATTAAAGTCTTTAGGGATTGGATTCTTTTTCTTTGATGAAGAAGAACGAAATCTGAAAGGTTCTACAGCTTATGTAAAGCAACTGGGAATCCATGGGATGACAGGGTTAATTAACCTGGAAATGGTGGGGCAAGGTGATCGTCTGGCATTATGGTCATTGACAGAAAAAAGCAAAGGGCGAGTTCTCAAAACGTTGGAAACTACAGCCAATGCTCACAATATTTTTACCCGCCGCTTTGATCGTATAGTTACCAACCAAGCTGATCATATGAGTTTTCAGAAAGCGGGTCTGGCTGATGCATTCTCCATAACCTGTATTTCTGAGAAAGATATTGAAGTAGCATGGCATTACTATAAAGCTCAGGAATTTGATGTAGACCAAGCTACTCTCTGGGAAATTATAACACAAGCCCCCTTATTTAAGCACTACCATCAACCTTCTGATCTTAGCGAACACCTTTCTGAAGAAAGCTTACAAATGACCTCAAATGTAATCTGGCAAACATTGCTCGCACTCGATAAATAAGTAGTATGGAACAATTGATAATAAATTTGGACTTGCCACCTCAGTCCCGGTGGGATTTTTTACAGAATTATCAGAGCGAGGTTGATGTATTGATTAGCTACTATCTGAAAGATCTGGGAGATGTGAGTTTTTTTCAAGATGCTATTGACTATTATAAATCAGCCTTTGTAAAAAAAGAATATTTGCAGGAAGTTCAAAGCATAGCAGCCTTTTCGCAGTTTTCGGAAAATGAAATCTTACTTACTAATCTGTATTATGATGCATTAAAATTCGTCTTTGGATGTACTGCTTTTGCTGTAACTAATGGAAGAAGTAACCTGCATGCCCGAAACCTGGACTGGTGGACAGAAAATGATGCATTGAAGAAACACACAAAAATTTTTCATTTTACACGCAATGGAGAGACACTTTATTCTGCTGTGAGCTGGATTGGTTTTGTGGGTGTGCTTTCAGGCTTCAAACCCGGCAAGTTTTCAATTACGTTAAATGCTGTTTCCAGTACAGAAAGTCCTAATCTGGCTCCTCCTGTTACATTGCTCATTAGAGATGTGCTAGAGAATGCTAATTCATTTGAAGAAGCGAAAGATATGTTGAGTAAAACAGAGATCGCATCTGACTGTTTATTGATGTTGGTAGGTACACAAGCTGACGAAATGGCTGTTATCGAACGGACGCCCAGAAAATATGCGTTGCGTTATCCTCAAAATGG
Source organism: Xanthocytophaga agilis (assembly GCF_030068605.1). NCBI lineage: Bacteria > Pseudomonadati > Bacteroidota > Cytophagia > Cytophagales > Rhodocytophagaceae > Xanthocytophaga > Xanthocytophaga agilis. The sequence goes on along the minus strand of NZ_JASJOU010000005.1, from coordinate 205,257 downwards.
TCATCTGATTGTTACCAATAATTATCGTGAGTTTGCCAATGGTGTGAAAACAGGTGATATATTACAGCAATCCTCCTGTGGTAGATTTGACCGGACAAATGAATTATTATCAATTAAAACTCCTGATACCGCAGCGGCTTGTCTGGAGATTTTGAGTGATATGCATGTAAAGATGGGAATTACCGTGCAACAGATGGTATTTGATTTGGAAAGTTCTTCAATTACTATACAATAAGGTATTAAAAACATTTTACCACTAAGCACAAACAACTATGAATTATCACTTAGACTGGCTGATTGAAAAATATGAAAATAATGAACGGTTAAAGTATGTCTTCTTCTGGGGACATCAACCCAGTAAAGATGGCTCTTTAAAAGAAACCTGTTTTAGCCAATGGTGGTTGTCGGCCTTTGAGGTAGACACTATTATATATCAAACTGCTGAACATTGGATGATGGCTCAAAAAGCTCGTTTGTTTAATGACAAAGAAACGCTGAAAAAGATCCTGATAGCAAATACTCCCGCTGAAGCCAAAAAGCTGGGACGAGAGGTTCGCAACTTTGATCCTGTTATATGGGATGAGAACAAGTATGCATATGTAAAAGAGGGAAATATCTATAAGTTTTCTCAACATCCGGATTTAAAAGAATATCTTCTGAATACAGGTGATCGTATATTGGTTGAAGCTAGTCCTGTCGATAGGATATGGGGAATCGGGATGGCTAAAGACAATCCGGATATTGAGAATCCTCGTAAATGGAAGGGTGAAAACCTGTTAGGATTTGCCCTGATGGAAGCAAGGGATGTGCTAGGTAAAGAATAAGTTTATATGTTTAAGAAAACGTTCTGTCATCTGTATTATCAGAATGACAGAACATTTTTATTTTTGTTTCCAGAATTGATGGAATTTACGCAATACAAAATGTCCTTTTTTGTATTTATAGCTTTTACCTCCAACTTCTATACGTGTTCCTGTTTTTATAGTCGTCAGATTGGTGAGATCAGTAGCGGCGGTATGTAAAGATCCTTTGGTTGTCACAGCCAATTGAATCAGGTCCGGCTGAATGCCTGTATTTTCTTCGTAGGTAGATCCACATACTATAATGTGTACGGGTCTCTTTATCTGAGAGAGCAGATCCATGTCTTTGATCGGACTGCCATTATCTGCAATAAGCACAAAAGATTGCACAGAAGGAAAAGTGTTTTGTGCATACAGAATAGCTTCAAGATTGTTCTCGGCGAGTCTGATATTTTGCTGTGTATTGCGTGATGCATCTATGAAGGTCGATAGCACATTGGCTTTTTCCCAATTGCGAATAGTGAACATCTTTCCAGAGGTCTGGTCAGGGATTGTTTCATGTCCAAGACTATCACAATCCGTAAAGAATACAGCTCCCAGAATGGATTTATTTCTTCGGTTTTTATCTAGCCAGGTAAAGAGTTCTGTTGCATATGGATACATACTGGACGTGAAATCACCCACAACAGCCACTGTGCGCCAGTTACTTTTATTTCTCTCCCATACTTTAGTTATTATAGAATCTGAAGTCAAAATTCTCTGTTCTATCCTTTTGCGTATATCCTCTTCAATTAGCTGATTGAGACTGATTTCCGGGAATACAATAGGATTCAGGAAGATTTTTTTTGTAATAAGAGATTCTACCGCATACCATGTTGGCGACTCTGTTTTGAAATCAGGATAATCTACTTTATCCGAAGAGTGTTGTATTGGCTGCAAAGCAATAGCTTTACTGATAGTATCTGCTAGTCTTGGCACAACAGATGGTAATGGTTTGGATTTTTTTGTCTGAGACTTGGGAGTAATTGAAATCGCTGAAGTTTTAGTAAGAGAAGTCTCTACAGTGTTTTTCTTCCAAATGAACCAACTAGCGAGTAATACCACCACACATGTAACACTTCCTATCCAGAGCCAGTTTGGGTGTTGAGGTATCTTATGAAGTTTACCCTGCATTTTCTCCCAATGTAGTTCTTCATAAGATGGTTGGATTTGTACCATTGCCTCTCTTACCAGATCATGTAGATGCTGCTCTTCCTGATTAGACATGATTTTTCTTCGCTTGTAAGGTTAATAATTCCCGTAATCGATTGTTGGCTTCACTTAGATGTGATCTGGACGTACTTTCTGCAATTCCTAGTTTTTCGGCTATTTCGCGATGTGAATATCCCTCCAGTACATACAGACTAAATACCATCCGATAGGGGGCAGGTAATTGTTGAACCTGTTTCAAGATCTCCTCTGCCGAAAGTTGTGCATACACATATTCCTCTCCGTATTCTTTTGTTGGATATATTCTGGCTTTCTCCAGTGACTTATTATTCCTTAGATGCTGATTACGCCTGTAATGATCAATGGCTGTATTCACTATAATTCTTCGAAGCCAGCTTTTTAGAGTATTGATATTCTGTTGTTTGCTTAAACTTTGAAATGCTTTCAAAAATCCATCATTCATAATCTCTACAGCATCATCCTGGTTGTCTGTATAGGCAATACAAATAGATAAGGCATAGCCATGAAAGTGCTGGTAGAACTGTTTCATGGCATTTTCATTGCCTTTTACACATTGTGTAACGATATGTTGTAAGTCTGGCTGAATAGACGATTTAGTAGAGTAAATTGTTTAGTAAGAAAAGCTGATCGATAGGTTGTTCTGTATTCAGTAACTATGAATATAACAATCAAATGATCAGCTATTTATATTTTATTTTAACATTCTTGTTCGGGATGATGTATTATCACCACTTCCCTTATTTAACTGTATATATCTGCACTTTAAATCAAGAGAGGCTGTTTGTATAAGTTCTTGTGGGACAGATGGTAGTTGTGTTGTAACAACAGCTTGAGAATTTCCGATGATAGCCCAGGATAGGGTTGGATTACTAGGAGTAGGATTGGCAACGACTTTACTCCAGCCTATCGTATATGAATCATACTCTCCTGTTGTTGTCATTTGAAAGTTTTGAGCAGATGTATTTTGAACCTCAAAGTCTGCATCCAATGTAGGGACAACATCAGGGATGGAACTATTGGTAAGAAATACCTGCAATTGCTCTTTCTCATAGAGTGTGCTTTGTGACAAATCCTTATCTAACGCGGTATACATCCAGAAATTATCTACTGACACATTGGGATAGGTTACATGAAAAGAGGAAATTGGTTGTTCTAGATGTGGGTGTCTTAGAATTCCATCTTCAAATACACCTTCAGATTTATTCTGGTGTATAATGCCCATAGAAACCAGTGACAGTCCGAAACCGGATTCTTTTACAGTAAGTGTTTTTGAAATACCTGTTTCAAACGCAGATAGATCTACTGTGTAGGTTTTATTGGCCTGGACGTTTTGTAATAAATAGTATTTATTGGGTTGATTGTCTGTAAATTCCAACCGCATCCTTATATTTTCAGAAGTCTGGTAAAGAGTTAGAGGATAAGACACCCCTGGTTGTAAACCTCCATTACCACTACTGTTTGAGACCAATCGAAAAACATTCGGTGGTATATTAGTTACATGAAAGGAAGCACTATAAGTAGGTGGAGCTGCAGGGACGCCATTATCCCATGTCCACTCACTACCTGTCTGCACATGTTTGGTTGTTATCAGATTATAAGAATTATAGGTGGCATTCCAGTATATATAGGTAATAGTTAACTCATTACCAGTATAATTCTCTGGCTTATCAAATGTAAGCGTTGTATTTGCCTGCAGTTCTTTATAGGAAAGTACAGTTCCGTTTTCATCTCCCACTACCACATATTTTTTATTTAGTGGGTCTGAAATAGTCTTTACCTCTAATGTAAAGATCGTTTCAGAGGTAGTACGGGCAGAAATATTTTCATCTTTACAACCACTGACAAGACCAAAAAAAGTACTGAGAACAAATAGGAGCAGTATGTGCTTGATAAAGAAATACATAGTTTTCATAATCGGAATAGCTAGTGAAACATATAGCCCCAGACGCAGTATGCAGAAGAAACGCTGGCAGGAAAATGAAAAATTTTAGAATATTATGAAAAATGTAGTTTTGCAGGCAGATAAAGAGTCATTATATAACCTGAATTAACCATATATGCTTTCGTTACCTCCTATTATACTAGCGTCTAATTCGCCCCGCCGACAACAACTGATGCGTGATGCCGGATTTACATTCAGTGTACAGTCTAAAAATGTGGCTGAAGATTTTCCTACGGATATGCCTTTACAGGATGTGCCTGTATTTCTTGCTGAAAAAAAAGCGACTGCTTTTGCCAACGAGGTTCAGGATGAGGTTGTTGTATCTGCGGATACAGTAGTTATTGTTCAAGGTCAGATTCTAAATAAGCCAGCGGATAAGGAAGAAGCCAAAGTTATGCTGAATCTGCTTTCCGGAAAGATGCACGAGGTAATTACAGGGGTTTGTATTGTATCGTCTCAGAAGAAAATTGTATTTTCAGATCGAACGGAGGTATATTTCAAAGCTCTGACAGATCAGGAAATCGAGTATTATATTGAAAAATATCAGCCCTTTGACAAAGCAGGTGCGTATGGTGCACAGGAGTGGATGGGGATGGTTGGAGTAGAGAAAATCATAGGTTCCTATTTTAATGTAATGGGATTACCCATTCATAAGGTATATGAGGTGTTACGAGAGTGGTAACAAAAGAAAAGCCCTTCCTGCTTTGATAAGGAAGGGCTTTGAGAAAGATTTATATTCTATCTTTATTAACGTAGTACTTTTACACTAATAGTGATAGTTCCTGTTCCGTTATTAGGAACAGAAGGAATATCATTAACATAGATCAGACCTTTTTGTCCATCAGAGTTTAAGAATGCATATGTACCACCTTTAATAACACTAATGCTTTTTGCAGAACTGGTAGATACTGATAATCCATTTAATACAGTTGCATCAGCAGACGCAAAATCGGTACCAACAGGAGCTGCTGCAAAATAGCTATCACGTCCACCTTTTGTTGAGAAGGTTGTACCATCACAGGTTGCTTCCGTGCTAAATTGGTAGGTATCTGAAGTTGCTTCTGGATTTGACATCAGAGTAGGAGTAATAGGAGCAGCCTTAGGAAGAATACGATATACAATATCAACATACTTTAAGTTTCCTTCTGCAGTTGTTCCATCTGCACTTGTTCCATTAGCCAAGTCACAAGAAGTATAAATAACACCTGAAGCAGATGCAAAACGTGATGCAGTAGCATCAGCTTGCGCTCCTAAAGTAATGTTATCCCATTGTGCATATGCTTCTGTTCCCCCTACAGTAATAGTTACATAGGTCGTTTTGTATTTATCACCGCTTTCGTCTACCTCGAAATACAGATACGTAGTTCCGTTAGTGTTTGGAGCTGTGTATTCAATTGTTTTTGTTTGTTCATCTGTATTTTTCAGATCAATTTTTTCAAAAGCTTCATTTTCTTTTGTACCAACAGTAGATGTTTCATACAAACGAAGTTTCTGAGGACGGTTGCCACCTGTTGCTTTCGTAATCTTCAAAGATAAGATTACCTTCTGTCCAGGAGCAACACTGTAATTGTTCTTGTTAGGAACTAATTCGATATTAACAGTACCATTGTTTTCAAATGGTTCTGTCTGATCCAAAGGATCTCCATCTGTAGAATCACAAGATGATAATAGGACCATTACAGGCAAAACATACGCTAATAAGCGTAATGGAAGTCGCATAGCTGTTGCAAATGAATAGTTTAAAAGTTTCATATCACTGTTTAAATTTGATGAAAAAAATACTTCTCATTCTCTTTTACGAGAGGTGCAAAAATAGAGTTACAATTATGAAAAATGAATAGTTGGCTACAGACTTGTAATGAATTAGTAGTTATTACAAATCTTAGTCTTTCATTAAATAGAATAATGCCACTTCGATAGAATGAAGTAACGGGGGATAAGTGTAAGTTTTTCTACAGTTTGTATATTGTTTATGAGGTTATGTCTACGCATGCCATTAACTACTAAATAAAGGGGGCAAGATAAATGAGTTGACCATGCAAAATATGATTATACATTTTGGTAAATAATCCATAATGAAGAATTTCATTCTTAGAAGTAGAGAAGAACAATGTCCGGGAAAAGGACAATAAATATAAGGGAACCTTTATTGAAAAAAGGATCGGCTTTAGCCGATCCTTTTTTATTTGTTCATGCATTATCTTTATAAGCTCTTTAAGATAACCGCTTCCATGTCACAATATCAAAATCATATATATGCTTCTCATCTTTCTTAAAAGATAAGTTATGGGCAATATTCCATTCCTGAGATGAGAATACAGGGAAAAAGGTGTCTCCCTCCAGTATCGTATGAACATGGGTCAGGTACATTGTATCTGCCAGCGGTAGAGCCTGAGTATAGATTTCACCTCCACCAATAATAAAGATTTCTTCTCTGTCAACAGCTGTAGCCTTTTGGATCGCTTCTTCCAGTGAAGAGACAATTAGACCTCCTGTAGCCTGGTAATCCGGATTGCGGGTAATGATAATGTTCGTACGATTGGGAAGTGGACGGCCTAACGATTCAAAGGTTTTACGACCCATAATGATAGGATGACCACTTGTGAGCCGTTTAAAATTCTTCAGGTCTTCAGGTAAATGCCAGATAAGCTGGTTATCTTTTCCCAAAACTCTGTTTTCTGTAAAAGCGGCTATAATGCTGATTTGCATACAATGAATGGATGTGGTTTGTCTACAAAGGTCAGGATATTTTGGTGTGGATTCCTAATTTTCCAAAGAAAGTATCATCTTCACAGAGATAGTAATGATATATCGTTAAGGAAGGGAGGCCACTCTTACCTGTTTACGATAAGATAATGGGCTTTGCCCTTTATTTTTTCTGAAAAATTTATTGAGGTGGCTTTCGTCTGTAAATCCCAGTGAATGAGCAATTTCATTGACACGCAGATCACTGTGTTTTAATCGGTTTTCTATTAACCGTACCCGGTAATTGGTAATATATTGTTGCAGGGTTTCTTCGGTATGCTTTTTAAAATAGCGTCCCAGATAGGTTTCAGAGATGCCAAAATGATCACTGATTGATTTTGCCCGGATTTTATCCGGCTCATAGATGTGCTGCTGAATATACTGCAGTATATCTATGATTTTTTCGTCTGAGTATTCATTTACCTTTTCTGGTAAATATTTGGCAATGTTTCGGGCTACTACTATAATAAGTGTATTCACCAGCTGGGTAATTAGCTCTTTGTTATTTATGTCCTGATTAACTTGCTCCCGTATAATGGCCTCTACTATCGGGCGAACCAGTGTTTTATCACTCTGATTTTTTAGTACACAGCCAGGTTCATGGCTGGCATTGTGGAGAATATATTCCAGTTGCTCTACATACTGAGGAGCCAGTCCGTTTTTCTGAAGATAAATGTCATTGAAGCGTAAAAAGAAAAACGTTGTCTGGGATCCTATGTCAAACTTGTGGCAGTCATTGGGAGTAAGGAGAAACATATGGTTCTCATGATACTGGAACTTGTGTTCATTGATACACTGCTTGCCAGTACCTGATAAAATATAGACAAGTTCAAAAAATGTGTGTTTGTGCTCCAGTTTGGGACATTCGTCCAGGGTTTGGTAGACTATTTCAAACGGTTGGTAAATACTCTCTTTCTGCATTACACTATCAAATTATGTGTTCAAGTTCACTATGCCTTTCTGCAAAGGGCAACAAGTAGTACAAATATACCAAAAAAGAGAAAATAAATACCGTGTATTTGGTTGGTATTGGTAGAAATTTGCATTGCAATTACGAAACAAAAACAGATAAATACATGAAAGCAATTATTTTAACAGAGTCAGGAGGTGTCGATACCTTAACCTATACTGAGGTGGCTATTCCCCAAATTACAGATCATGAAGTATTGATTCAGGTCAAAGCTATCAGCATCAATCCCGTTGATGTGAAAACCCGTGCGGGCAAAGGCGTATATGGTCGACTAAAGACTATATCACCATTGATTATTGGCTGGGATATATCAGGCGTTGTAGTGAAAACAGGAAATCAGGTCACTAAATTCAAAGAAGGTGATGCGGTTTTTGGTATGGTGAATTTTCCCGGACATGGACAGGCCTATGCCGAGTACGTAGCTGCTCCTGAATCTCATCTGGCACTAAAGCCCCAAAATATTTCTTTTGAACAGGCTGCTGCTTCTACATTGGCTGCTCTAACTGCATGGCAGGCGTTTACCAAACAAACTACCATACAACCGGGGCAAAAAGTACTGATTCATGCTGCTGCCGGAGGTGTCGGACACTTTGCTGTACAGGTTGCCCGTTACCTGGGCGCACATGTAACCGGAACCGCATCTGCTGCCAACAAAGCTTTTGTCTTAAATCTAGGCGCAGACACACACATTGATTATCGATCTCAAAAGTTTGAAGACGTGATTTCAGACCAGGATCTGGTACTGGATGCTATTGGAGGGGAGAATATAGACCGTTCGCTACAGGTAATAAAACATGGGGGCACATTGATCAGCATTCCTTCCGGATTGAATGAACAGGTTGCAGAAAAAGCCAAAAGCAAAGGTATCAATGGATTCTTCTTTTTAGTACAGTCCAATGGAGAAGATATGCAGCAGATTGCCAAGCTTTTAGAAGAAGGTATTATTCATCCGTATATATCGAAGGTATATGCCTTTTCTGAAATGAAAGATGCCCATCTACAACAGGAAACGGGTGGAACGCGAGGTAAACTGGTAATACGAGTAAACTAATTAGTATGCCTGTTCACCAGAATTGGCTGTATGGGAAAGGTAATTACTTTAAAAAACAAGAAATAAGAGTGAGTATGAAAAAGTTAGTAGCGTTAGTCATTTTTTTACTGAACGGGGAGGTCTACGCACAGAAAAAAGCTGAAAAGCAAGTGGCACATTCTCCAGTTATAGAAACAGTAGCTGAACTACCCATCAGACCGGGAAATGTAGCTGTTTCAAAGACAGGAAGAGTTTTTGCTACGATCCATTCCCTGGGAAACAGAAACATTCAGATGATTGAAATTAAAGGAAAAAACAGTTATATCCCTTATCCAAGTGCTTCTTATCAGAAAAATGAAGGGCCTGCCAGCGATGATGTCATTGATTCCCCTTTAGGGTTATTATTTGATAAGAAAGATAGGCTGTGGGTAATTGACATGGGGCAGGAACTAGGTAAGACACGTTTGTGGTGTTTTGATATACAAACGAATAAAGTGCTCAGAAAGATAACATTGCCTGAAAGCATTGCTCCTAAAGGTAGCTTTATACAGGATTTGGCAATAGATGCTGAGAACGACTGGGCCTATATGGCAGATATTAGCAGCCCCGGTATTATTGCTCTGAATCTGAAAACGGAAAAAGCACGTCGCTTTGGTAATGTATCCGAATTGAATGCAGAAGATATAGATATGGTAATTGACGGGAAGCTTATCTATTTCGGGGGAAAGCCTGCCAGAGTTGCCATAGATCCGATTTCGCTAAGTTCAGATGCAAATACGTTGTTTTTTGGGGCAATGAACGGAAGAACATGGTATAAGCTGGATGCATCCCTGTTTCGCAGAGAAGCGGATGATTCTACCATTGCAACCAGTATTACAAAAGTAGGAGAGAAGCCAATAAGTGATGGAGCTACAACTGACCAGAATGGCAATCACTACTTTACCAATCTGACACAACATGCGATCAGTAAACTGGATATCAAGGGAAATCTTACTAATATCATTATGGATGCCAGGTTAAAGTGGCCGGATAATGCTTACCTGGCACCTGACGGATATATTTATATTGCAGTGAACCAGTTGAATACTACTCCAGCCTTCACAGGAGGCAAAGATGAAGGCACTCCTCCTTATTTTATCTATCGGTTCAGATATAACTTTAAATAAGATTGAAAAAGTAAAGGGTACATTATTGTTTAATCCATAACAGTACTTTTTGTATAGGTTGCCTGATTTCTGCTGGTTATATTTTCTAGTAGAAACCAGGCAACTTTTTATAAAATGCATAGTAGATTGCGCGTAAAGAAAATTTGTTGGAGTTTCGCCATTTATTAGCTCCAGACTGCCATTCTATTTTATGATCGGATTACTTACAAGTACAGGGACAAGTTTATTGGGTATTAACAGGGTACAGGAGAATATTTTAGCGAAACCTATTCAATTTACTGAGTATGCAGTAATTTTTGTAAGTGAGGGAGAGGGTACCTTTTATTCTGACTTTGGATCATTCCCTTTTCAAGGCCCTGTTCTGTTGTTTGCTACACCTTTGCAAATGATCTATATACAAGAAAAAAGCAAGGTTCAGTACACATTACTTCAGTTTCATGGGGATTTCTATTGTATTGAATACCATCGTGAAGAGGTCGCATGTAATGGCTTGCTTTTCAATAATATCTACATATCCCCATTCATTAAGCTTACTGCTGCTGATCATAGTAGTTTCAATATACTAATTGATCAGATAGAACAGGAGCTTTGTGTATCGGTTCCATCAGATATTGTTCTAAAGTCCTACCTGCAATTATTTCTGGCTAAATCAAGCCAAGTAAAAAGGCGTGAACTGGTAGATGGTAGCGTTCATACTATCAGAGATGAACAAATGGAGTTTTTTAAACAGATGCTTGAGGAAAACTTTCTTACACTCAGAAAGCCTAATGATTATGCCACATTGCTTTCAATGCCACCTAATACACTTACCAAACGGTGTACAAAATATTTCAGAAAAACACCTTCTCAACTCATCATTGAACGACTCATTCTGGAAGCTAAGAAACAGTTGCATCTTACCCGCAAAAGCATCAAAGAAATAGCCTATACTCTTAATTTTGAGGATGAGTTTTATTTTAGCCGGGTCTTTAAGAAATATACAAACGAGTCTCCTCAAAGTTTCAGAGACAAAACGGGTATATCTATAGTGGCAGATTTGCACAGGTAATATCCTTTTTTGTCCATGTCATGGGGTGGTTGTGTGATGTAGTTTTGTATCAAACAAATTCAGATATGAAACACTCAGTCATCACAGCCATTGCCAATGTAGAGGGGGTGGCTAAAAGCACAGTTCGTTTTGGGATAGTACTTGTATTTTTATGGATAGGCGTCCTGAAATTTTTTACATACGAAGCGGATGGGATTGTCCCTTTTGTGGCAAATAGCCCTTTCATGGCATTTTTTTACAACACGCCTTCTGAATATAAACCCCACATAAACAAGGAAGGTGAATTCGTTGCTGCCAATCACGCCTGGCATGAACGAAACAATACATACGGGTTTTCCAAAGGCCTGGGAGTATTTCTTATCGCGTTGGGTATTCTGGTAGCACTTCACAGAGTGGCTCCTTTATGGAGTGTGACAGGCAGCGTTTTGGTCTTTCTTATGACAATGGGTACACTATCATTTTTACTTACCACGCCGGAAACCTGGGTACCATCTCTTGGAGACAGTGATCATGGATTTCCCTTTCTCTCTGCCAGAGGCAGGCTTGTTATAAAGGACATTGTGATTTTGGGAGGTTCTTTGATTACTATGAGTCAATCTGCTCAGCTATACCTTACCAAAACTACTACTAAACATTAATCAATAAACCATATTCATATGAAAACCATTGATGTACCTGTAAGAGAACAGGTAAGTGCTCAGACACAGGAAATATTTGACAAATTAAATAAGAAGATGGGACGGGTGCCCAATCTATATGCAACCATAGGTTATTCAGATAATGCTCTCAAAGGTATACTCGACTTTGAAGATGCATTCAGTCATGGAGCATTTACTCCAAAAGAAAGAGAAGCGGTTAATCTGGTTGTATCGCAGGTTAATAACTGTAGCTACTGTCTGGCTGCCCATAGTATGCTGGCTGGCCTTAAAGGTTTTTCCTCCGAAGAAATTATGCAGATAAGAAAAGGCCTTTCTGTAAATACCAAACTACAAGTAGTGTTACAACTTGCCAAATCCATCGTTGAGAATAAAGGCGCTGCTAAGCCTGTTTTAAAAGAAGCTTTTTTTGATGCAGGGTACAACGAAGCAGCTTTGATAGAGCTAATCGGACTAATCACAGTAAGAACATTCACAAACTATGTGTATGCCCTGACAGACATTCCAGTTGATTTTCCGGCTGTTCCTGCATTATCGTAATTCGATGGCTGGTTAGAAGGTTTATCGTATCCTATTTTTAATCTTGAGGGGCTTAAAAAAGGTACTGATTCAAATGGATGTCCGAATCAGTACCTTTTTCCCATAAAAACTATGAGGCAGGCTCTCGTGACTACATATCTTAGATGTGACCTTATTTTTGCCTTGGAATTAGCCAATAGTCTTTTTGCCTACCATCTGTATATTGTACTCCGGACGGCAGGAATACAGCATTCTGTTCAAGCATTACCCGAAGTTCTTTATTATTCCATTCGGGTAGTTTTACCTTGGCATTTAATTCAATGGCATATAGGGTATTGTACTTTAATGTATACTCACCTGAACCAGGCACTCCATTCTGCATATCCCACATACCAATGGCTGGTCCGGCTGCATGACCATGATAGCCTATCGGGTGAGAGTAAATCTGAGGGACAATCCCTTCTTTTTTTGCCTGAGCAATGGTTTCTGCCAGAACTTGATTACCTGTTTTACCTTCTTTGTAATTGCTGGTCAGAATATCCTGAAGACGATTTCCTGTGGCAAGTGCTTTCTTCAGATAGACTGGTGCGTCTTTCTCTCCCGGTTTCAGTACATAGGCAAGTTCCTGGACATCCGTATTGAGGCGCAGATAACTAATTCCAAAGTCAATATGAACCACATCACCAGGCTGGATAATATCAGCTGTAGGTCGCTGAGCAAAGGATCGATTGGCTTCCTTGTTATTTTCATCAGGTCGTTGCACATCTACAGTGGGATGAAACCATGTATCCAGTTTCAGCTCCTTGATACGTTCACGATACCACCACACCACATCTTCTGTAGTAGTAATGCCGGGATGAATTACTTTTTCGGATAGTCCTTCCGCAATGATTAAATGGCCCATTCTGCAGATCTGCTCATAAATTGCCAGCTCAGTGTTGGTGCGAATTTGCAGCCAGTCTACAGCTAGGCGTTCTGCAGACACCATAGTGGATTGATAGGCTGATGAAAGTTTCTGTAACAGGTCTGTGTACTCTGTATGGGTAATTCCATCTGTATGTCCAAATACAGAGGATTGGTTAATAGCAATCTTTTTGGGTTTCCTTTCTTCAATAAGCTGGGTAAGCCGCTTCCATTGGTCAGGTTCCTTTTCAGGGTTCCAGGCACTTTTGAAGGTAGTACCTACATTATATCTTGCCACCGCCAGACATTCTATACCCTCATTGCCACCTTTGTCAAACACGACAAGCATAGTATGCCGACGGGCCGATAACCAGGTAGAAGGTAACATTGTACGCAATACCGGATCTTCATTGTATTCCCTTCCGATGATCAGCCACATATCTATACCTTCACGACGCATGAGCCCTGGTAGCAGATTTTCGATGCGTTCCTGTAAAATACGGTCTTCCACTGCTGCCCGTTCTCGGAGAGTCAGAATGACTGGCATGGAAGATTGTGCATATACAGTATGTAAAAAGAATAGGGTTAAGAAGGTCAGGTAAATTTTCTTCATATATGGTTTTGAGTTAGGAATGAAAAGTAAAAAAACGTGTCAGATAAAGCTGACACGTTTCAGGAAATAGGATAGGGGTAATTATTCGCTAATTATCTATTTCTATCGTATCCATGCTGTCACCCCGCATAGAAAGGAAGTAGGCTGCGTTTTCATCTCCAAGATTCATGGCCTTACGAAAATCTTGTTCAGCTTTTGTATAGTCTCCCAGTTTCAGACGGGTTATACCTCTCCATCGGTAAGCATCTGCACTGGGTGTAGCATTGACATTAAAATACCAGACCGCCTTATCAAACTGGACAAAAGCATCCTTCATTTCGCCTAAGTGCACCAGTGCAATACCCTTATCGAGATAAATCGAATCAAGACAATGGTCCAGTGAAGCTGCTCGGTTACAGTCCGTGATAGCATGCAGCCAGTCACCCTGCATCAGATAACATCTGGCACGGGAGGCAAGGGCTAGTGCACAACGAGGTTCTTTTTGCAGAATAGTATCAAAATAGGAAAAGGCCTCCTTGTAAAGTTTTTTTTCAAGTAGTTGAACGCCTTCCTGAAGGCGAATGCGATCCTTATCTGATTGCGTGATACCTGCCCCGCGCCATAGAAGATAACGGATATAAAGGGCAGAGCCTCCTACAAATATTAAAAGACATATTGCTTCCATTTGCACATCAGCCTATTACGCTATTTTGTATTGTGAAACTACGAAAATAATACTTTAGATCTAAAGTATTGTTTCATAATTGCGAAAAAATCTGAATTCATTTTTCTATTTTTTATCCTAAATTTGCCAGATGACAGATTCTATTCTGTGTTTATAACCAATAATGCAGAGTAGTCTATACAAGCTACATATACATTTAGGTATAAGGTGTAGATATGTTCCTCAGAGCCATACACCCAAGGCCGAAACAATCCAGAGTAGGTACAGACTGATATCAGATTTTTTTACTTTCTTTGGTTAGTATTGCCAAAAGAATTGATGATAGATGCTCACCAGATAGTTAGATATTGAATAAATAGATGCAAAACAAAAGTACACTATGCAAAAACTAGGTTTAACACAGTCGTTACAGCAAAAACTGTCCCCTCAGCAGATTCAGTTTATTAAACTGCTGCAGATTCCGACAGCTGAGCTGGAAGCGCGTATTGAAGAAGAACTGGAGAATAATCCCATACTGGAAGAGGGTAGGGAAGAGGTATTTGATGATTATGGATCGGAAGATGAAAGTTATGATGACCCGGAAGATAGTTTTGATGATGGGATGAATGATGATCTGAATGTGGATGACTATCTGCGAAATGAGGATGAAGCTAGCTATAAAACACAAGGTGATACTGGCGGAGATGACGAAGAACGTACTTTGCCCATTGCAACTATATCCACACTGACCGATTCGTTACTCGCTCAGCTGGATTTTGAAAAGCTGACAGAAAAAGAGAAAATCATTGGCCGACAGATTATTGGAAGCATTGATGAAGATGGATATATCCGTCGTGATCTGGAGGCAATTGTCAATGACCTTGCTTTTTCACAGAATATTGAAACTGAGTATGAAGAAGTAGAAAAGATTTTACATATTATCCAAACTTTTGATCCTCCGGGCATAGGTGCAAGAGAATTACAGGAATGTTTGTTGTTGCAGCTCGACCGAAAAGAGCATGACAATAAAATTGTTACATTAGCAATTCGTATTGTTGATGACTTCTTTGATGAGTTTACTAAAAAGCATTACGAGAAGATTCAGAAGAGATTAGATGTGTCAGATGAAGATATCAAGGATGCTATTCGTTTGATTACCCGTTTGAATCCAAAGCCAGGAGGTTCTGCTTCCGGTGATGTACGTACACAATACCTTATTCCAGATTTTCTGCTTACCAATAACAGTGGCAGACTGGAGCTGACACTGAATTCCCGTAACGCTCCGGAACTACGGATCAGCCGTTCGTATGCTGACATGCTGGATACATATGACAAGAGCGATAAGAAAGATAAGTCTATTCGCGAAACGGTGTCGTTTGTAAAGCAGAAACTGGATGCTGCCAAGTGGTTTATTGACGCCATCAAGCAACGGCAACAGACATTGTTACGTACTATGAATGCTATAGTACAGTTTCAGTATGATTTCTTTCTGGAAGGCGATGAAAGTAAACTACGCCCTATGATCCTGAAAGATATTGCTCAGGCTATTGATATGGATATTTCAACTGTATCCAGGGTGGCTAATAGCAAAGCTGTGCAAACAGAGTTTGGGATCTTTCCATTAAAGTATTTCTTTTCCGAAGGCATTGCTACTGAAACCGGTGAGGATGTGAGTAGTCGGGAAGTAAAAAGTATTTTGAAGGAATTTATTGATAATGAAGACAAACGCAATCCGTTATCAGATGATAAACTGGAAAAAATGCTTAATGATAAAGGATATAACATTGCTCGGAGAACGGTGGCTAAGTATCGTGAGCAACTAAATTTACCAGTTGCGCGTTTGAGAAAAGAACTGTAACAAACCCCCTCTGATCCCGGAGGTGGAAATAACAAATATCCCGAAGGGGTGGGGCTTTTATTTTATGCTTGACAATCAACCTGATAGTAACGACGATTCAGCGCATTCGCTTATTACACGTGCTAAATATATACCTTCTGAACTCTTACCTGTCAGAAAGACTCCAACCGGGCGTGCTGCACTGGTTGTGTCGGTACTACTACACCCATTGTTGTTGCCAACCTATTTATTTCTTCTGCTGTTCTGGATGTCTCCTTCCATGATGGGAGTTTCCAATGATGATATCCGGTACCGGATTTTATTGCTGCTTATTGTGTGTACATTGCTGATACCATTGCTTAGTACATATATGTTGTATCGTCTAGGTAGTGTGAAGAGCCTGCATATGGAAGATCGGCAGGATAGAATATTTCCTTTTGTATCAACAACATTGTTTTATATGCTGACAACCTATTTGTTCGTCAAGCAATTGTCTGCATTATATCTCATTACACTGATTTTGGGAGGCACCACTTTCTGTTTGCTGGTAATGACAGTGATTTCTTTTTTCTGGAAGATCAGTGTTCATAGTACATCTATAGCTGGAATTGTTGGCTTTCTGATAGGGTTGTATTATCATTATGCTGCTGTTGAATATTTTTATCCTCTGTTGCTGGTAATCATTCTGGCAGGTGTATTAATGAGTGCCAGGCTCTATCTGAATGCTCATACTCCTGCTCAGGTACTCGCAGGTGCTGCTATTGGTTTAAGTATTGGATTGGGGACTATTCTGATGATGGGGTAGATTCCGTTCAGAATTAGTTGTACTTTGTATAGTCTGCTTTTATATCATATCTGTTATACTATGTTTGAACATATTCTTTATCAGAATCAGGATGGCATTTGTTTTATTACACTAAACCGCTCGGAAGTTTATAACGCCTTGAATGTGAAGCTTACCTATGAGCTAAAAGAAGCATTTGAGCAGGCAGGTCAGGATGAATCTGTCAGGGTGGTGGTACTTTCGGGCGCAGGAGATGCATTTTGTTCCGGGGCTGATCTGAAAGAAGCTGCTACAAAAGGCATTGCTTCCTATTCTGATGAAGTACGCAAGCGGTATAATCCCATGATACTGGCTATGCGAAATCTGCCAAAGCCTGTTATCGGAAGAATCAATGGTGTTGCTGCCGGAGCGGGTTGTTCGCTGGCTCTTGCCTGTGATATTCTGGTGATGGCCGAAGAAACCTACCTGACAGAGGCTTTTGTTGGCATAGGATTAGTAATGGATTCCGGATCAGGATATTTTTTACCAAGATTGGTTGGATCTGGCAAAGCGTTTGAATTAGCTACTACAGGAGCCAAAATCTCAGCGAAAGAAGCTTTACAACTAGGAATGGTGAATAAAATAGCTCCTGTTGCTATGTTGGATGAGGTTATAAAAGTGTATACAGGTTATTATATATCTGCTCCTACAGTGGCAATCGGACTGATGAAAAAAATGCTTAACCAGTCGTTTTCGTCTTCCCTAGAAGAAATGCTGGAATATGAGGCGCAGTTGCAGGATATAGCAGGAGCTTCTAAAGACCATAGAGAAGGAATAGCTGCTTTTATGGAAAAGCGTAAACCTGTATTTAAAGGAAAGTAACTTGATAAAATACATATCAATCTGTCTGTATATCAACGTTTATTCTATACAGATTGATACAAAGACAAAAGTATAGGGATAACTCCTGAAAATACCGTCTCCCAAAACTCAAAAATCGAAGAATATGTTATGGGATGTAATCACTAAGTATTGTATTTTTGTTTTCTATGCAAGATTCTATTACCATCTTTAGGAAATATCTGCCAGACGCAGCTGTAGATTATTGCTATCAGTTATGGCAGCAACATGGGTTTGATTTTAAAATTACAAAGGCACGTAGTTCTAAGTTTGGTGACTATCGGTTTTCGGATAGCCGACACAGAATTACAGTGAATGGTGACTTAAATCCCTATGCCTTTCTGGTTACTTACCTTCACGAAGTAGCACACCTGATCACATTCAGTAAGTATAAACGTAAAGTAGAACCTCATGGAAAGGAATGGAAAAAGTCATTTCGGGAAGTGGCTCAACCAGTTTTGTCTCTAAGTGTGTTTCCTGCGGATGTACTTCAGGCTTTACAGCAGTATTTGATTAATCCCAAAGCTTCCTCCTGTACAGATCCGATTCTGTTTCAGGCATTGCATCAGTTCGATACACAAACAGATAAAGTGCTGCTGGCAAATCTCTCAGAAGGGGCTGTTTTTTCGTTGAATGGAAGAGCTTTTCGTAAAGGTGAAACCAGACGTACCCGTGTTTTGTGTGAAGAAGTAAAGAGCCGAAAGAAATACCTGGTTCATACCCAGGCTTTGGTCGAGATTAAATAAGTTTCCTCTGTATCAGGTTATGTATCCCTTTAGCACAAACTAAAGGGATTTTTGTTTTATGACATTTCGTTTTTTTAATCAGGAATAAAGGCGATGGCTTCTATCTCCACCAGAAAGTCAGGATTACCCAAACCTGCAACTATCAATACTGAAACAGCTGGCGGATTAGATAATTTACTCATAAATTTTTGCGAAGCAGCAAACCCATCCAAAGGATTTTGTCCCTGGATCAGAAAAACTGATAACTTGACAATATTTTCAAAATCAGCGCCACAACTAGTTAGTGCAATCTGAACATTTTGTAATGCCTGCTCTGTTTGTTCCTTCAGATTTCCTTTTCCTATGATCTCGCCACTGGCATTGACTGCATTCTGCCCTCCGACATAGATAGTCTTGCCTGCTCCTTCAGTAACTACAGCCTGAGAGAATGCTGGATTTTTAGATAATCCTTCTGGATTTATATATCGAATTCTTGTATTCATACCATTGAATATGTAGTGATAAAAGATTTTCGATAGATAAAACATAAAAAATGATTCCTTAGTAGAGGCAAATCTCATACAGTGTAAAATAAAAAATCTTATCAGTTCTCATCAAACTCTGTATACCTTCTGGGTTTGATGAGAACTGATAAGATTTAAAAAGTTTTAACTAGTACCCATTTTATTGCAGTCGTCGTACAATCAGACTATTGACCAGTTCAAAAAAGCGAGGAGGCAAGTAGGTACGCCAATTTTCGATTTGTAAGGTTCCTCCAAAGTTGATGTAGTAGTCCAGATGAAATTTTTTCCATTCTGCTTCTACAAAGTCCCGGAAGCTTACTGCTGCAATCCAACCATCTTCTACTTCTTCAAACCATTCGGCATAGTATTCATCATCAGAGCCGTGGAAGTTAAGAAGGTTTTCGCCAATAAGAATATATTTCTTTATTCCTTCACCTACCAGATGGTCAATTACATTTCTTTTGAAATACATGACATCGTTGTGTAGGGTATCATTCCATTCTCCAAACATTTCTATGACGGTAAACTGCCGGTCATAGTCTGTATAGAGAATCTTACAATATAAAGTTTCTGAGCCAAACTCATCCCAGAGGGGATGAATATAGTAGCCATATACATCGTGTTCGTACTCATTAAAGTTATATTCCCGGCCATAAAACGGGCTACGTTCATCTTCTGCTGCTATATAATAGGTCTCCCAGTTGTAAGAAGGTTCAATATCGTGCATAGCTATCTCCTTATATGATTATATGTATTGTAACGGGATGCTTGGTTACTGGATTTATGTCAGAGATTCTGAAAAGCATCAATCGCTTTACGTACACTGCCATGTTTTTCTAATAACTCTGCCGCCTCTTTTTCTTCAATTTTCAGTTCATCCATCACCATATGTACTGCTCTGTTTACCAGTTTCTCATTGCTTAGTTGCATATCTATCATCTTATTGCCTCTTACCTTCCCCAAACGAATCATTACCGAAGTAGAAATCATATTCAGTGTTAATTTCTGAGCAGTACCTGATTTCATACGTGTACTACCTGTAACAAATTCCGGGCCTACTACTACCTCTACAGGGTATTTTGCCTGTTCTGCTACTTTGCTACCTGCATTGCAGACAATACATCCTGTTTGTATACCGTGGGCATTGGCTTCACGCAAGCCGCCAATCACATATGGCGTACGTCCTGAGGCTGCAATACCAATAATTGTATCTTTCTCATTGATCTGATATGCCTGTAAGTCTTTCCATGCCTGTTCAAAATCGTCTTCTGCCTGTTCTACAGATTTGCGGATCGCTCCATCTCCGCCAGCTATAATACCAACAACCAGTCCATGCGGAACACCATAAGTGGGTGGACATTCAGATGCGTCTACCACACCCAGGCGTCCACTGGTACCTGCACCTATATAAAATAAACGACCTCCATTTTGCATCTGTTCTACAATGGCGTCTACTAATTTTTCAATCTGTGGAATTGCTTTCTCTACCGCAAATGGAACTGTTTTATCTTCCTGATTGATGCCAATCAGTAATTCACGTGTAGATAGTTTTTCCAGGTTAGTATAATGAGAAGGAGATTCTGTCGTAAGCATAAATATATCTTTTGTGAGTATGACTTAACTGTCCCATGAGTGCGTTTGACTAACGACTAGCGGGTACGGAGGTAAAGTTTGCAATTTTGTCAGGCAAAGGCAACCGAAACGCTCAGAAAACATGCAGAAAAATATAGACTTCACGTTTCTGATCCTTTGTTGAATCATCTACAAGGAGATAGGTATTGTCGACCAGCTAGTTGATAATGAGTTGATAAGGTGCGATTTTTACATGAACATCAACCAAGATGGTGAATGGTATTCTCCCTGAAGGCTTTGGGTGTAGTGCCTTCGTATTTGCGGAATAGCTTAAAAAAATAATTGGTATTGTTGAAGCCAGACCGGAAACATACCTCTGTAATCGGCACCAACGGATCAGCCAGAAGCTTTTTGGCGAGTTTGATGCGTTCTTGGATAATGAATTCGATAGGAGTAAGACCAAATTCCCGTTTAAAATAGCGAAAAAAGTTAGGTTTACTCATACAAGCCAGATCACTGAGTCGATCAATATTCAGATTTTCAGCCAGGTTTTCCCGTATATAAGCAGCAATGTAGGCAAAGCGATGATTGTTGAGGTATTTTTTGTAATTATCCAGTATCAGATGTCTGGCCTGTGTTTGCATTAACCGGATAAGCAACTCTTTAAGGGTAAAGCTGGCAAGTACCTCTTTTGCGCCTATATTTTCGCGACTTACATGCACCAGTCGGTCTACTGCATTGGTAATCTCAAATGTGTTTTGCAGATGAAATGCACTCATGTCTATACGCCACATATCATTATCTTCTGCTTTAGGAAACTTTTCATTGAGCAGACCAATAGTTTCCTTTAATACTTCTCCATTTACTGCCAGGGCAATGCATTGGGTAGGATTGTGCTGACTGGCATCTGGAAAGTCGATGATCATTTCCTCTTTCTCTGGCACTATAACAGACTCTCCTGGCAGGTAATCAAAATGTTCGCTCCCAAAAAGATGCATCACCTTTTTTCCTCGCAGCATGGTTGTAAGCACAAGATCATTAAAGCAAAGTCGCACGTTTTTGCTTTGTTGATGTGTCTCAAATACATTGAGTTCACACTGATTCAGTGTATACACAGAGCGGTGTTCTACCAGTGTTTGTAATTCTGTCAATGGACTTAAACCGATGGGATGAAGTTTGTGCCTGGTTTCCATTTCCTGAATATTTTTAGTGAGTAGACAGTTTTGATTACAGGTTTAGTATCAGTCAATGGCCTAATTTGCCCATTGTCAGTACATTATAAGAACGTATAAATTCGGCTATAGCAGATGATAAAATGGTGTATAAATAGTTTGATACAATTGTTCCCAACTGTGATACGATAGTACCCTTTTTTTGGAAAAATACAAAATAACTTTGGAAAAATTACAAACGACTGTCAATCTCTCAATAACGAAACCATACAGTCATTCATTGTATTTCTCACAAAAATCACTTTTAACATCATGGAAACCTTAGCAGTAAGCGAACGGCTGGTAGCCCGCCCAAAATTCAAAGAACGTTATGATAATTTCATTGGCAACGAATGGGTTTCTCCTGTTAAAGGAGAGTATTTTGATAATATTTCACCCATTGACGGACGGTCGTTTACAAAAGTAGCACGGTCAACCAAAGAAGACATAGATCTGGCGCTGGATGCTGCTCATAAGGCGTTTGCGACATGGTCAAAATCTTCAGCAGCCTATCGCAGTAATATTCTTTTAAAGATTGCTGATATCATGGAAAAAAATCTGGATTATCTGGCTGCTGTGGAAACCGTTGACAATGGAAAGCCGATCCGGGAAACCAAAGCTGCAGATCTTCCACTGGCGGTTGATCACTTCCGGTATTTTGCTGGTTGTCTTCGTGCAGAAGAAGGCACTGTTTCTGAACATGATGAGCATACATTATCCATGCAACTGCATGAGCCTATCGGTGTAGTGGGACAGATCATTCCTTGGAACTTCCCATTGCTGATGGCTGCCTGGAAACTAGCTCCTGCCCTGGCAGCAGGCTGTACAGTAGTAATGAAGCCAGCAGAACAGACACCTGTGGGTATTCTGATACTGATGGAACTGATAAAAGATGTGTTGCCTGCCGGAGTTGTAAACATTGTAACAGGGTTTGGACCTGAAGCAGGTAAGCCACTGGCGCAATCACCCCGTATTGCCAAAGTGGCATTTACAGGCGAAACCACTACAGGCCGGTTAATTCTGCAATATGCCTCTGAAAATATTATTCCGGTAACTATGGAGCTGGGAGGTAAGTCGCCTAATATATTCTTCCCAAGTGTAATGGATGCCGATGATGAGTTTTTTGATAAATGTCTGGAAGGAGCTGCCTTCTTTGCCTTGAACCAGGGAGAGGTATGTACCTGTCCATCCCGTATACTGGTGCATGAAAGTATCTATGATAAATTTATTAAACGGGTGGTAGAACGGGTTGAGAAAATTAAGATGGGTAACCCGTTAGATCCTGATACTATGATGGGAGCACAGGCTTCGAAAGATCAGTATGAGAAGATCCTGAACTACATTGATATCGGGAAAGAAGAAGGTGCTGAAGTATTGACAGGAGGAGGAGCACAGTATCTGGATGGCTTAAAAGACGGATATTACATTAAGCCAACTATCTTTAAAGGACATAATAAGATGCGTATCTTCCAGGAGGAGATCTTCGGTCCTGTAACAGCTGTTACCACATTTAAAACTACCGAAGAAGCAATAGAAATCGCCAACGACAGCCTGTACGGATTAGGAGCAGGTGTGTGGACTCGTGATGCCCATGAAATGTTTAAGGTTCCGCGTGCTATTCAAGCGGGCCGTGTATGGGTCAACTGCTACCATGCTTATCCGGCACATGCTCCGTTTGGCGGGTATAAAAAGTCTGGATTTGGACGCGAAACCCATAAAATGTCTATGAATCAGTATCGTCAGACTAAGAACATGCTGATTTCGTATGATAAAAATAAACTTGGGTTTTTCTGAGCTATTTCTCTGCTTCTCTGTTGTCTGAGGTAGATTTTATCAGTAATAAACAATCAGAATATGGAAATAGAACATATGAAATCTTCTTCAGTTGCAGAGAGCAGGGAAACTGTAGCCAGAGTATCTGTTACAGATGCGGCTGCTCAGGTTATTGATACACTTAGGGAAAAACATGGAGAACTCATGTTTCACCAGAGTGGAGGGTGTTGCGATGGATCACAGCCTATGTGTTTTGCCAAAGGAGAATTTCGGGTGGGGAGTAACGATGTGTGGATAGGCACTATTTATGGCTGTGATTTCTTTATGAATGCCGACCAGTTTGAATACTGGAAGCATACACATCTTACCATTGACATCACACCTGGGCGGGGTTCAAGCTTTTCTCTGGAAATTCCTTTGGGATTACGGTTTATTGTTAAATCACGTTTGTTTACAACACAAGAATCAGAAAATCTAACATCTGTGCTAAACGGAGAAGATTATCTGGCTCAGCAAAAGTAGGTAAAGAGACGGTTACATAGAAAATCCTATTGCTCTATGGCGGTAGGATTTTTTGTTGTTTTTACCATAAACTTACATAGTATAATAGGTATGTACCTAAGAGTAATCGGTAGAAACAGCCTGTGGTTTTTCTACTGGTAAATGGGAAACAGAAAAATATTTTTATAAATAAAAATGAGTTGCATTTTTTATAAAAAGCTGTTAATTAATTTATTATCGTACTGTGAGGAGATGTGTATTAGGCCTAAGTATTAACATAATGATGTGAGTAGGCTTGGTAGTCTGCACTTTATTGTTTTACTTGAGGCAAAACAAAGAATAAGAAATCTCTAAAATGAGATACCATACATTAGCAGAACTAGCTGTAAATTTAGTTTGAGGATTAAACCCAGACAGCTTGTATATGTCTAAATTAGTAAGAAAGCTACATCTTTCCGCTTCTCTAATCCCAAAAACTCAAATAATTTTCAAACCTGATACTAAATACTTTTGTACACGATTTTGAAAAGTAGTATATAGAATATATGGATGTACGATTTAAGTTATATAATACACAGGGGATACCTGCCTGGAAAGTAGAACAGAGTGAAGCAAATTTTAAAAAGCATTATAGCAAACATTTAAAAAAGATAGAAGATCTGCTTGTTCAGAAAGGTGAATCTGAGACACCTGTTGAGATAAAAATAGATATTGATCTTAAAAATGGTAAGATATTTCCGCCCATAGTTCATGTAGGTACAGAAACAGACAAAGATCTGGAGAAATACCAGGAGCTGAAAAAGGAAATACTTTCAATACTCCCTGCATAAACCTCTTAAACTTTACTTGAATGAAAAACAGAAAAGAAGCAATTCCTGCAAGTGCTGCATACATGCAGAATACAGAATCTGTATACGCGAAGATCAAACAACTGGTCAAAGGCGAGAAAACGGATAAGGATAAAGATGATATTGATGAGCACGAAAAAGATAGATCAAAAGACGACGAATAACAAAGGCAGTTTATGCGAAATAGGTAATCTCAAAAGGATTACCTATTTTTCTTTTTTATAGGGTATAATCAAAGAGGAATCTATACCTATCTTCTATGATTTGTTTTGAAATAGAATTATGAAGCCTGCTATTCCTGTTTATGATATTTGTGCAATAGCTCAAAAAACGATAGATGAAAACGACCTGTTAATTGAACGTTTTTCTGTGTATTTACAAACCAGAAAAAAGCTATGGTTGCCGCACCGACATTCTTTTTATCATCTGGTGATGTTTACTAAAGGTGGCGGAGGGCATACAATTGACTTTGTTCAGTTTCCTGTAGTGCCATTTCAGATTTATTTCATGATTCCCGGACAGGTACATAGCTGGGATTTTGAAGGGGAGATGGATGGATATGTTATTAATTTCTCGTCCGAATTTTTCCAGCCATTTCTGAAAGACCCTGATTATTTAGACCAATTTTCTTTTTTTAAGGGAAATTGTGAGAGCTCGGTTGTGTCGCTGACAGAGTCTGAGAGAGAACGAATTGTAATGTTATTTGAGTATATGTTGGAAGAGTCTGCATTGGAAGACAAGGGAAAAACAGATATCATACGGGCACTGTTGCTGGAATTATTCATACGAGTAGATCGTATAGTATTGTCTTCCACATCACAGTTACCTAAACATAATTCCAATTACCATATACTCAGAGAGTACCAGCGATTGATAGATCTGCATTTTGCCACATTAAAGCTACCAGGTGAGTATGTTTCCTTCCTGAATGTAACAGTTGATCACTTGAATGAGATTTGTAAAGAGTTCCTGGGGCAATCGTCCGGGCAACTTATTCGCAATCGCATCCTGTTGGAAGCAAAGCGCTTATTGGTTAATGCCGATTTGAGTATCTCAGAAATTGCCTATCAGCTTAACTTCAGTGATAATTCTTATTTTACGAAATTCTTCAAAAAGTACACACAGATTACGCCTGAAAGCTTTAGAAAACAGGCACTTATCAAGGTGGTTTAGCATTTTTGGGTAAATAAACACAGCACATAGAATGGTTTTTTTCTAAAAAGATGCTATTTTTTTTGTGCCCTAATGTAAAAAATATATTTTTGCACTCGCAAAATGGTCCCGTAGCTCAGCTGGATAGAGCAACTGCCTTCTAAGCAGTCGGTCACACGTTCGAATCGTGTCGGGATCACCTTGTTAATCAAAGGCTTACAGTAATCTGTAAGCCTTTCTTGTTTTTGAGGTGCACGAAAGGGTACTTTTTGAGACCTTTTATGATTGGCATAGATATTTTGTAATTGATAATCTGTAGAGAAAGCAAGCCTATAATCTGATTTACCAAACAGGTTATCATAAATTATATAAAGGAGTATTCTACTCACAATACAGCTATGGAAATTCTAAAATTTAAAATGCCTAAACATTCAGTTGATACACAGAGACAGCTTGCACCAATACTAAATAAAGAAAAAGGAATTATGCATTGGAATCTGAATACAAACTATCATATCCTGACTGTTTCCGGAGAGAATATTAATCCTGAAAAGATTGGGAAGTTAATAGAATCGTTAGGCTTGCAAGCTGATCTTATGAATGTGTTTGGAGTTAGTGGGGTAGGTTTATAGCTCTTATCTTGTCCCATATATTTTATGTCCCATATGTTTTATAAAGAGGATGTTTGTAGATGAAGAACATCCTCCTCACTCCCCTTCTGAAAGAGTCTTTCCTTTATATCTGTCACGACTTGCCTGCCACGCATCGGCATGAGCGGGACCGGAGTGACAAAAACGGCAGCCTTCCCAATTAGAACATATTCTTTTTCTCTGAAACTGAAGTATAAATGCAGAGTATAAGCTATGCCTGTAGTTTAATTCTCTTATGTCAGTTGTCTGGAAAATTTACCTATGAGACCCGCCGTCGGGTATCAAATATATCCAATAATCTGTCCAGTTCTGAAATAGGCAAATGTCCCAGTCGCATAATAGACGAACAGAGTGACGTTAGTTCTGCACTCAGTTGCAACGTAATATCCAGCATCTCTCTACTGAGTTCAAATTCTTCTCTGATCACATCCCAGTCCTTGTCGTGTTTGATAAATGCAGGCAAGAGGATAATTTTTTTGAATGCCAGTGCATCCCGTAGATAGGCGCAGAACAAAGAATGTATCTCTGGTTCCCTTAAAATAGGTTTTATTGCCTTAAACAACGCAAAATCAATCAGGCTCTCATTCATAGAGGATGAAGTTTGGTTTTACATGCTTATTGTCTTGTTAATCAAGTAAATGTCGGAAAAAATGATGCCTGCCTGCTAATTTTTGTCAGGAAAAGATAAAATAAATGAGACAGGGAAGTTTATTTATACAACAATTTATAACGAATATATAGTTACTAATATGTTACTATATGTGGTTAGATATGTTGCCGTCAGTTGTATAATCTTAGACTCGCTTATATCTACTGTTTTTTGTTTTTCTGTTAAACAACTTCCGGTTTATAATGCAGAAATAGCAATTTTTATATTTTAATTGGATTTTAATCTCCTAAATTATCACTTTTGTAACTTTATATCTACTAATAGATAAATAGAGGTGTGCAGGTACTTCAGGAAGTTATAAAGCCTACTAAATGATCAGCTAACTATAAAGTTTGATATACAATAAAGTGAAACCTATATATACTGTAAAATATGACTGAGAAGGTATACATTTTTTGCAGTGATACGCTAAGAGGTTGTCTAAAAGAACTGGTATAGTAGTTTGCCAGATCTTATTTTTTGATCTATAGGAAGCTATGTGTGAGAATGAACGAATTTTTATTTATAGACTATTCACATGAGCCGGAATAAATTAGTTGCAGTCGTGATTCCTGTACATGAGGCAACGCCTGACGCAAATGAAACATTGGTACTGGGATATTATTTGAAGCTTTTTGCTCAGTATCCGATTGTGTTTGTAACACAGTCTGATCTGGATACAGGATTTTATGAGCAGATGATCCATGAGTCCAGTCACCCAAACTGTAGTTTTGAACGCTTTGAGTACAAAGGGTATGATGAGTATATGCACCTGTTGGTATCAGAAGCCTTCTATGCTCGGTTTCTGGAGTATGAGTATATGCTTATGACTCACCTGGATGCGTTTGTGTTTAATGCGGATCTGGAGCACTGGTGCAAACTAAATTATGATTATATAGGGGCGGTAGTCTATCATAAAACCTATGTGAGAGAATATGTTGCCTCTTCACGTATACTACAAACACTACATAAATTTAGATTATTGCGTAAACACCCTCTGCAAAAAGGAGGGCTTTCACTCCGGAAAGTCCGGACATTTTACCGCAATAGCCGTTTGTTTAAGCCAGTTATTCGACTTACAGACATTTTTTATACAGAAGACTTCTTCTGGAGTATCAGAGTGCCTTTACTCAATCCTTTCTTTCGGGTTGCGCCTACAAAAGTAGCACGCCACTTTGCTATTGAGTTGCCAGATGCCCGGAGCAAGGACTTCGATCCTTTTGTGAATAGACTATATCATCTGCCTATGGGATGCCATGGATGGAAAGTATATGGGTATACTTTCTGGAAGTCATTCCTGGAGACGTTTATGCATAAACACTTAGTTGATACAGGTAAGGAAGATTAAGTTATCTAGCCAGCATGTAGTAATAGAGATGTGCACCCGAAATAGCTAAGGACCTTTACTAAATATATCCTGTTGGTCCTGATACAATTAGTGAACATAGCTGGTATCAGTCTTAGTATTTTCCGCAGTTGAAAAGCATTTGTTTTTCAGCTTATCAGCGTATTCTTCTCCAAATGATAAACTACTATCGCTGCCGGATGGCCTTCAGGTGTAATGTCTTTGATTTCTTTGACCTGATAGCCTTCCTTAAGAGCTGCTTCCAGCTCAAGGTAGGGAATCAGGTTTTGTGAGGAGTTATATAGAAGTTGTTCTACACCGTACATTTGGACGGTAACAGTTTTCGATTTCATAATAGAGTTGGTTATGTGGTTAGGGAAAGTTAAAAGAAATAGTTTGTAAAGTCAAGATTATCAGGATATTATATTTGATTGAGTCCTTGGCGATGAAAATGTTATGACAACTTGCTACTAGGCGAAGAGGTAGTTCTGTCTCAAATACCAGGAATATAGTCTAATGTGCTGATTTAAAGAACATAAAAGATAAAAAACGACAAGAAAAGATACAAGCAACAGAGATAACTTCTATCTTTCTGCTATTCTTTGTAGTACCCATTTTCCAATCCCCATGTTGTTAGTATCACCAACGTGCATAATGAAAAATAACTCGTTGGTGATAATACTAATGATGGACAAAATACGAGAACCCTACTTTTTTCTTAATTCTATTCTAACAATCCCTAAACAACAATTCGTATGAAAACAAATGGTATAGGAGTCGTTATCATTTTAACATTTACATTTTTTACTATGGCAACATCTGTATTCGCACAAGGCGATAAAGCAAGCCGCCCTAGTCCACCCGCAACCGCAACAGGTAAGATCGGTGCGGCTACTGTTACAATCAATTATAGCAGCCCCTCTGTAAAGGGGAGAAAAGTATGGGGAGATCTGGTTCCTTATGACAAAGCATGGAGAGCAGGGGCAAATGAGGCAACTATATTTGAGACAGATAAAGAGATTAAAGTAGCTGGTAAGGCCTTGCCTGCTGGAAAATACAGCCTGTTTGCTGTTCCGGGAGAGAAAGAGTGGAAAATAATTTTTAACTCTGAGACAGGACAGTGGGGAATTAAACGTACTGGAGAAGCCAACCACGATCCAGCAAAAGATGTATTGACAGTAGCTGTAAAGCCTACAAAGTCTGCCATGACTGAAAAGCTATTATATGAGGTGAACAAAAACAATGTAACATTGAAATGGGAGACAGTCGCCGTCCCAATTCCAGTTCAATAATCTGTAAATCCAAAAGCCAGCAATAGTATATCGCTGGCTTTTGGATTTATGAGCTTTCTAAAAAAGTTATATATCACATAAAATAACTGCCTTTTTCAGAGAAGTTAATTGGCCTTGAGGCTCTTTAGGTGTAGGTACAAACTCTTGTGCAACAAAGCCTTTGTAGCCAGTTTCAAGAATTGCTTTCATCACTGCTGGATAGTAAATCTCTTGTGTCTCATCTATCTCATGTCTACCCGGATTACCACCTGTATGATAGTGTGCAATGTATTTACTGCTTTCTTTGATGGTACGAATGATATCACCTTCCATAATCTGCATATGGTAGATATCATATAAGAGCTTGAAGTTTTCAGAACCTATTCGTTTACATAGCTCTACTCCCCAGGATGTACGATCACACTGATAATCTTTGTGATTTACCTTGCTGTTAAGCAGTTCCATTACCATTGTCACCTTATGCTTTTCAGCTATAGGCATTAGCTTCTTTAGGCCAAGAGCTGCATTTTCAAGGCCTTGTTCCTCTGTTTTACCATTACGGTTTCCTGAAAAGCAGATGATGGTACTAAAACCCGCCGCAGCTACTTTCGGAATCATGTCTTCGTAGCTCTTGATCAATGTTTCGTGGTATTGTGGATCATTAAAGCCTTTTTCGATACCTAAGCCTGCACCCCAGGGCATGGCAGAAACAAGACCATATTTCTTCAACACCGGCCACTCTTCAGGACCCACAAGGTCAATGGATTTAATACCCATCTCTTTGGCGGCTTTGCAAAGGTCTTCGAGCGGAATTTTATCATAGCACCAGCGACATACCGAGTGATTGATATTTCCTTTAAGAGGTCGCGCTGCTTCTTCATTTTGTGTGTTTTCCATGGCAAGAGAGGGAAGCGAAGTAAGTAAAGCCGTGCCACCAAGCATTTTTTTGGCAACAGACCGACGGGTAAGTTTAGCTGACATAAATCTATAGGTGAAAAGTGAAATCTTCTGGTAGGATGCAGGTAAGAGATGTCTCTTACCTGCAGTAAGTTACTATATTACAATTCACGAATACGGATGTTGCGGAATGATACCACATCTCCATGATCCTGCAAACCGATATGTCCTTTCGCATATTTATTGAATCCTTCCCAGGTAGCAAACTTGCTATCCTTTACCATATTTGCCCAGTCTGTACCACTCAGATTGTATTCCACAACTTTGGTTCCGTTTGTCCAGTGTTCTGCATGATTGTTTTTAACAACAATACGAACCTTGTTCCACTGTCCTGCCGGATTTGCTTTTTTGCTGGGAGGCAACATATCATACAATGAACCTGCTGTACGGTTGTTGTTTTTTCCTGCTTTTGCATCCGGGTGTCTTTCATCATCCAGAATCTGTACTTCAGGGCCAGTTAGATACGGAACTTTGTATTTTTCGTCTTCATGTACACGATAGAAAATACCACTGTTGCCACCTTCTGCTATTTTCCACTCCAGTTCCAATTCAAAGTTTTCATATTCTTTATCAGAAACCAGATCTCCTCCACCTTTCCCACTTAGAGTAAGCACGCCATTTTCTACAGTCCAGGCAGAAGACACATCCTTTTTAAGGTAGTTGTGCCATCCTTTGGTGGTTTTACCATCAAACAAGCTTTCCCATTTCCCTGGTTTCACCTTAGCTTCTGGATTGACAAAAGACGCCATCAGAAAGCTGGCCAGTACAAAAGAGAAAGAAAATAAGATTTTCATAATCAGATTGTTTATGTGTGAATGTGATGAACTACTTCGGTTCGGAAATAAACCGTATATGACACTTCCCAAATATATAACGTTGGAAGTACCTGATCTTTATTTAAGAATTATAATCCCAATACTTTTTTGTTAAACTCTTCATCTGCCCCCGTTCCTGCAAAATCATCAAATGCCCGCTCTGTAACACGTATGATATGATTTTCGATAAACGGTGCTCCTTCTGCTGCGCCTTGTTCAGGATGTTTAATCGCACACTCCCATTCCAGTACAGCCCAGCTATCATAGTTATACTGAGCCAGCTTGCTGAATATGCCACTAAAATCTACCTGACCATCACCCAGAGAGCGGAAGCGTCCTGCTCGTTCTACCCATCCCTGAAAACCACCGTACACTCCTTGCTTACCTGTAGGATTAAACTCAGCATCCTTTACGTGGAAAGCTTTGATACGTTCGTGGTAAAAGTCTATAAACTGAAGATAATCTAGTTGCTGTAATACAAAATGGCTGGGATCGTAGTTGATGTTAGCTCTTGTATGGTTGTTGGTGTGCTCAAGGAACATTTCAAATGTAATCCCATCATGCAGATCTTCGCCCGGATGTAATTCATAACACACATCTACTCCAGCTTCATCAAATGCATTCAATATAGGTATCCAGCGGTTGGCCAGTTCTTTAAATCCTGTTTCTACCAGACCTGCAGGGCGTTGAGGCCATGGATACATAAAAGGCCATAGTAGAGCACCAGAAAAGGTAGGATGTGCTTTAAGTCCCAGGTTCTGACTGGCTTTGGCTGCCCATTTTAGTTGCTGGGTAGCCCATGCCTGCTGGTCCTTAGGTTGGCCTGCCAGTTCAGCCGGACCAAATCCGTCGAACATAGCTGCATAGGCAGGATGAACTGCTACTAACTGTCCTTGCAGGTGAGTGGCCAGTTCTGTAATTTCTACACCAATATCTTTTAATTTCCCTTTTAGTTCATCACAATATGTTTTGGATTCGGCAGCTTGTTTTAAATCAATACAGCGACTATCCCATGTAGGGATCTGAATGCCTTTATAGCCCAGTGATGCCATATAGCGGGCAATGGATTCTAACGAATTGAAGGGTGCTTGGTCACCCAGAAACTGAGCCAGAAAGATCGCAGGTCCTTTGATGTTTTTCATTGGAAATGGTTGTTGAAATAAAAAGAATAGCAAAGTTAGTTTACAGAAAAGTGCAATCTGTGTCAAAAACGGTTGCTTTGCAAATTGCGAAAAAATTGCCTGTTTTTATTATTTTCTTGCAAAAAAACAAGGATTGGCAAAAATGTCAGAGAGACAATGGGTTAGTCGCTAACTGATAAAAAATAATAGACCCAGGATTACATAACTGTATATTTTCGGGGGGATATGCAGGTGCTGGCAGTTGTATCTGTTGAATATAGTAGCTTATCAGGTTTTTGTTTGTTAAATTTCTTATTTGCCCGTTGTTGGTGTTATTCACCAACAACTACCTTCCCCACAGTTCATGGTGGTCTTATCACCAAGATGGGAGGCGAATTTTGTCAGGAGGCAGGCAGTAGCTGATGAGATAGAAAAACAAAAGAGCCGGATGGTAAGTCCAGCTCTTTTATCGTTGTAGTAGGCAGTCTAAATATATCCGGGCTGCAATTTCTGATAGCGGTTGAAATAACTTGGGAGTGTTTTGTTTATAAGCACATCCACAATCCAATGAGTAGTATCATTACCAGCTTAGCCAGTTGACAGTACAACAGTGGTAAATGCGAAATTTGTCTGATAGTTTTCATAGTTGAAAGAATTATAATCACGAGGTATTTAATCTGTCGCAATACATCTATTGGTAAATATATGCTTAGTATTTGTAACCTCCCTCTTAAAATACTTTTTACACTATAAGTAGTATCAAATAATGTGCCAGTTTTGATTTTCGGATCTGCCTAGACTTGTGTTTAACAACTTTCCGTAGATTGATTACGTATAGTCTTTCATTTCAGGAGTTTTTTCTATATTTCTGCCTTGATTCTTGCTTTTCTATTCCTAAACGTGACTATATGTGTCCAATTAATTACCCATACCTGCGAAGTTTTATAGTTTTTGGATTTTTGTTGGCCGGAGTTTTTGGTGCTCATGCACAAAGTGTTTATGCCCCCCTTAATTCAGATTATTACCATCTGGTAGAGCGTTATGAAATCAAGTCTGGAAAATTTGCAGAAGGAATGCATACACAGATACGACCTGTATTGCGACAAGCTATTGTGCAACTCACTGATACTATAGCTCAGAATAACAATTTCCTATCAGACAGAGACAGATTTAACCTGACATACCTGCGCAATGATAGCTGGGAGTGGGCTGGTGATAGTGCTGATAACGATAGCCGTAAACCGATTTTAAAACATTTTTATAAGAAGAAATCAGATTTGTTTTCGTACCAGGATGAGGATTTTGATCTACATCTGAATCCGGTTATTTACTTTGCTGGTGGGGGAGAGAGTGGTACAAAGAGCGGAAATTATTTTACGAACACCAGAGGACTCGAACTTCGGGGCATGATCAGTAAGAAAATCGGATTCTATACATTTATTGCCGATAACCAGAGTACTTTTCCTACTTATGTCCAGGACTTGATGAACCAGTACTATGCTGTACCTCAGGAAGGATACTGGAAATTATGGAAATCGGGAAATAAGGGAGGCAGAGATTTTCTAACTGCCCGTGGTTATATTACCTTTCATGTGGCCAAACCTATCATGATTCAGTTTGGTCAGGATAAAAACGTTATTGGCAGTGGTTATCGTTCACTAGTGCTTTCTGATTTTGCAGGTGCTTATCCCTTTCTGAAAATCAATACCAAGGTCTGGAAGCTGAACTATATGAACCTATATGCTCAGATGACTGCCGATACTCCACCAGGGGCGAGAGATTATCTGCGTTCCAAAAAATATTTTGCCTTTCACCATCTAAGTATCAATCTGACTAAAAACCTCAATGTGGGTGTGTTTGAATCCATTATGTTTGGCCGTCCGGATGATCGCCGCCGTTTCCGGTATGACTTCCATTACTACAACCCGATTATTTTCTATCGGTATGTAGAACAACAACTTGGTAGTGATGACAATGCCGGACTGGGTATGGACTTTAAATGGAATATCAAACGTCATGTGCAGCTATATGGCCAGGTTATGCTGGACGAGTTCCTGTTGTCTCATGTACGTGCCAGAGATGGCTGGTGGGGCAACAAACAGGCTATTCAGCTTGGAGCCAAATACATAGATGTATTGAATATCCGCAACCTGGACTTACAGACAGAGTTAAATATTGTACGTCCTTACACCTATACCCATATATTGACAAAAGTGCAAAATTCCCCTGGTTCTACTGACTCCAGCATGGTGTCATTTACAAATTATGTACACAACAACCTGCCACTGGCTCATCCTCTGGGAGCTAACTTTGTAGAATGGATAGGCATTTTGCGTTATCAACCGGTTAAGAGATTGCAGCTAACCGGAAAGTTAATTATTACCAAATATGGGGCTGATCAGGCCAATGGAGATGGTACAACTACCAACTGGGGAGGAAATATCCGGTTAGATTACGATACACACGAAAAAGAATATGGAAACACAATTGCACAGGGGGTGCGAACCAATATGGTGTTTGCCGATATGACAGCTTCCTATATGATAAAGCATAACTTATTTGTGGATGGTAAACTTACTATCCGGAGATTAGATAGTGCATTACCAGAGCGTAATCTGAATTCTGTAATTGCTTATCTAAATCTGCGCTGGAATATTCCTCAACGATTACAGGAATATTAATGTATAGTCTATTTTACAACTTTTGCTAGTTAAAAAGTGTTATTCTCTGTATCAGACATTAAACGTGTACAAGTGTATGAAATCATTTAAACCTTTTCTATACGTTATTTACACATTGTTGTTTTTGTGTACCTTATTGATGGCTTATCTGAATGATAGTATAGTGGCAACCTTCACTATTGAAAAAGTAAATCAGTTCTGGATATACTGGGCTATTCTCGGCTTTGTGCTGTTAATGCTCGAAAGCGTGTTTGAAAACATCCATATTTCCAGTGTGAGACGGAAGCATGAAAAGCTGAATCGGGAAAATAATGAATTGAAAGCTAAGCTATATGATAGATATGTAGCAGGAGAGCGGACCACATTATTGCCAACTTCCCAGTCTTCTATAGAGAGCAAAGATGATATTTAGATAATGGAAGCTTAGTAAAAAGAGATCGCAATAGGTCTACAAAACTTGGCAGAACCATTTTTATGCTGTAATCTTGCCTCAGAATAGCTCAGGCTATTTCATATTCTTATTGGATTTGCAAGACAGAAATTATTTACGAATGGAATTTGAAAGTGTAATAACCAGCGAATTGAAGGAGTCCGCTCTGGTACTGGAAAAGTTTATGTCTAATCCTGTATCTATTGCGCAGATTCAGAAAGCAGCCACTTATATTGCTGAGGCTATTCGCAATGGAAAAAAAGTAATATCATGCGGTAATGGAGGGTCACACTGTGATGCAATGCATTTTGCAGAAGAGTTATCAGGCCGTTACCGGGACAACAGAAAAGCATTACCTGCTATTGCTATTTCAGATGTGAGCCATATTACCTGTACAGGAAATGACTATGGGTTTGAATATATCTTTAGCCGATTTGTAGAAGGTTTAGGCCAGCCAGGAGATGTGTTACTAGGAATCAGTACAAGCGGAAATTCGGCTAATGTAATTCGTGCCTGTGAAACAGCCAAGTTCCGTGGAATGACAGTGATAGCTTTAACTGGGAAAGATGGAGGAGAACTAGGAACATTTGCCGATGTAGAGATACGTGTTCCTCATTATGGATATGCAGATCGTATTCAGGAAGTGCATATCAAGATCATCCATATACTCATATTGTTAATAGAAAAGATGGTTGCCTAATCAGAAGACGACCAATAGTAAAAAAGGCAGAAAGTCGCATACTTTCTGCCTTTTTTAATTGGGTATTGTTAGATTATTCGGCCAGAAGCTTATCTGTAAATAACGTAAAGTCTTCTACAAACTCATCATAGTACTTGCCTGTACCTGGCCCATTGAATCCAGTGTGTATACGGCGAACTTTTCCTTTTTTATCAACAAAGATTGTGGTTGGATATCCCTTAATCTTCTCCAGCATAGGCAATGATTTTGAGGCAGTAGAGTCGTTAACACCTGCCAACAATACATCATACTCCATTCCAAAGCGTTGCTTCATCCGTTCAATCTTAGGACCTGAAACTTTGAGATCATTACTCTTTTCAAATGCCAGGCCTACAATTTCCACTCCTCTGTCTTTATTTTTCTTATACCAGGGAGCTAGAAAATTAGTCTCATCCATACAGTTTGGACACCAGGAACCTAAGATCTGTACGATAACCACTTTGTTTTTGTACTTAGGGTCTTGAAATGATATATTTTTACCGGTTGGATCAGGAAACGTAAAGTCTATGGTGTTATATCCTTTTTTCAATAAGGTATAAGTATTGGCATCTGGTAAAGCTGCTTTATCATTTTTAATAGCTTTCCATTTGCGGTATCCTCTATCTCCTGACCAGAATTCTCCAGTAATTTCATTTCCTGTATCTGCTGTAGTACCTTTAAAAAGATATACGTGACTTCCATCAAACGTGGATAATTGGAAGGCAGTACCCTGTACACTACCTGCCAGATAGCGGTAATCGCCTGTAGGGGTGAGAAATGATCCTGTTAACTCTGTTCCATTCTGATTGAATACCCCCACTGCCTGCGAAGTATCACTATCTCCATAAAAATAAACATCCCATTTACCTGTGATGCTGGTTTTAGGTGCTTCGGAGGTAGTAGCGAAACGATAGGTTACTCCCTGTTGTGCAGAGAAATCCATCTTTACAATACGGTTGGAAGATTGCTTGGTATAGTATCCGGTCAGGACACTATCACCTACATGAGCTGTAATTTCCGCATCAAATAAGCGCATAGGGATATGAAGAGAGTCTTCCCGTAAAATGGCATCATCCATTTTGAGCCGTTCTGTACTATTTATAACATACACCTGATACGTGCTGTCATCTTTTTTAGAAATGTCTAGTCCAAACGGAAGTTCTCCTCCCGGAGATTTAATTAGACCTCTCCATGTACCAGTTTTTAGTTCTGTTGATGTTTTTTGGTCGTTTTGGCCTGTTTTACAGGAGGGTAGAATTAGTACAATCCATGCTGCCAGACAGAAAGCTGGAATAATCTGTTTCATATAAATACTCTATAGGTTTTGTAGTATAAAGATACAACCTTCTGGGAATGCTTAAAAGTTCGTTGCCTTCGGAAAATGCAAACTTGACCTTCTAAATGCAATAAACACAATTTTGTAAAATATAGAAAAAGCAAAATACTATTTTATAGTTTTTACTACATGCTGAAATAAATATGGTATTTGAGTTGGAGTTTTGATTACTGTTTTATGTGTTTTGGTGCTTTCTTTGATACTCTTTTGTGTTTAGTTCAACTCTTAATTAGTTAAGTTATATTCTCAGTAAACAGTAAAAAAATATTCTTACTTATGTATTGTTTCGTAAATCGAAAATATGTAGTATTAAATTCGATGAATGAGTTAAAAATCGAAATAATATTAAGATAAATAAGATCAATTCAGAATTATTTCACTTTTTTGTTGATTTTATTGCTGAGGACCGAAATAGTAATAATATAAATTAAGACTTTGAATTATCCTGTTGTAATGAATTCTTATAAAATATACAGCTTATAAACCAGTTAATCTATTCTTAATTACCAAACAATCTATTAACCAATCAAACAAAAGTACCTATGAGGAAAACTTACAAATTTCTACTTGTGGTGCTACTAACATTTTGGATAGGAGATGCCTGGGCGCAAACTCACTCTGTTAGTGGTAAAGTTACAGACTCAGGAGATGGTTCACCTTTGCCTGGCGTGAATATAATTGTGAAAGGAACTACCCAAGGGACTAATACCGATGCTAATGGAAAATTTACATTAAACAGTGTTCCAGATAATGCAACATTAGTATTTAGCTTTATTGGATTTCTTCCTGAGGAGATAGCTGTAGGAACAAAGACGGCTATTGATGTAAAGATGGTATCAGATGTAAAAGCTTTGCAAGAGATTGTTGTTACAGGTACAGGTATTGCGACAGATAAAAAGAAGTTAGGAATCTCAGTAGAGTCTATTTCTGGAAGTAAGCTACCTCCTGCACCTAGTGCTTCTATTGATCAGGCCTTAGTTGGTAAAATTCCAGGCGCACAAATTTCTTCTATAAGTGGTAATCCTGGTGATCCTGTAAATATCGTATTACGTGGTATTAATACTATACAAAATGGTACCAAACCTTTGATCATTATGGACGGAGTACAAATTGCTGCTACTGATATTAATTCATTGGATTTGAGTAACGTGGAAAGAGTTGAGGTTGTTCAGGGTGCAGCATCTGCGTCAATTTATGGTGCACAAGGAGCAAATGGTGCTATTCAAATATTTACTAAAAAAGGAAAGCAAGGTAAGGTTTCTATAAATTTCTCCACTAGTTATGCGGCTAACCAATTTATTAATAGTGGAAATTTACAGAAAGCCAAATTACATCCTTATGCAACAAATGCAAGTGGCAATCTTGTAGATTCAGAGGGAAATGAGCTAACATATAATGAATATGGCTCTGTTGAAGGACTAAGATATGTTTATGGGCCAGATAATGGAACACCAAATGGAAATGGAGCAACACGTTATGCACTTCTTGATGTTCGAAATGTGGCAAATAAACCGTATGGTTCTAATCTGAAGTACTACGATCATTTTAAACAGGTATTTCAAACGGGTACTACATGGAATAATAGTATCAATATTTCAGGCGCAAATGACAAAAGTGATTTTGCTATTGCTCTATCTAACAATAATACAGTTAGCCCAGTAATGAAGAATGGGTCAGTAGATAGAACTAATTTTACTGCCAATTTAGGTACTGAATTATTTAAAGGGTTTAAAATAAGATCTACTACTCAATTAGTATACACTAAAAATGATCTTCATCCTGGCTTAGGTGCAGCAGGCTATTATTATTATGGGCAAGGTAATTCATTAGGTAGCATTGGTACTATCTATAGTTTTTTGAATACTTCTCCATTTTTTGACCTGACTGCTAAACTAGCAGATGGAACTCGTCCTGCTTATCAAGTGGCTGATTTTGTAAGTATCAACGCCTATAACCCATATTATCAGCAGCAGTATGCAAGTAGTGTTGATAATAAAATAGATGTACTTCAGAGCTTTAATGCCACCTATACTGTTAATAAGTTCTTAGACTTAGATGCTAAGTATGGTTTGAACTATCGTACTGAACATGCCAGATGGACTTATACCAATCAGTCTCAAAACATAAATTCTAATTACTATGAGTCTTGGGCAGGGACGTTTGCGCCTGATAATACAGGTGAGATTGCCGATTGGAGATATAATACAACATTCCAGAACTTTTTAGCTACTGCTTTTATCAAGACAGATTTTGAGAAAGATTTTGGCTTAAGTATACCTATTCAGACTAGCACACAAATTTCATTTGATTACAGAAAAAATAAATATACTGAATATGATACCTATGGAGTTGGTTTGCCACTATCTCCTCCTATTAATATGGAATCTACTTCAGATCAAGCAGTTGCTTTGGATTATGTAAAAACTTTTGTCACCTATGGTTATTTGCTAAATCAAAAAATTGATTTTGGTGATTTTGGTGGTATTACAGGTGGTTTCCGCAGTGACTGGTCATCTGCATTTGGTGGTGGATCTAAACCATTTACTTTCCCTCATTTTGATGGCTATATTTTACCTTCTACCTTCTGGAAAGAGAGTTCTGTTGCTAATACACTACCCTATTTTAAATTGAGAGCAGCTTATGGGCAAGCAGGTATTCAGCCAGGTGCGTTTGATCGTTATCCAACCTTAGGTCAGCAAAATCTTGGTTCTCAAGTGGTCTATACTATTGCTGGTACCTCCAATAATCCAGATTTGAAAGTCGAAGTTTCAAAAGAATTTGAAGTAGCTACAGATTTTACTGTAGATCTTCATAATGGAAAGTGGTTTAAGTCTATTAATGGTTCTGTGGCTTACTGGCAACGTAAGAGTGAAAATGTAATTTATACAGTTAGTACTGCTCCCTCTACTGGATCTACCGGAACGTTGAACAATGCGATTGGGATGTCTTCAAACGGGGTTCAGTTTTCCTTGAATATTCCTGTATATAATTCAGGTGATATAAGCTGGGATTTCACAACCAATTTTGGTCATCAGGTTTCAAAAATAGATAAGATTGCTGGTGGCTCTGATATTATTCTGACTTCTAATGCTGGCAGTACTTCCTTAGTCTTAACTCCTGGACAAATAATTGGTCAAATATACGGATATAAGGCATTAACGAGTTTGGATTTTAAACGCAAAGATGGTACCCGTTATATTTCTGAAGCAGATGAAAATCAATACGAGATTGTTGATGGACGTGTAGTTAATAAGAGCAAAAAGCAAATACAGTTCACAGATGAGACATATGCTTTAGCTAATCCAAACCCTAAATTCAATGCTTCATTCATCAACTCTATAGCTTATAAGAGCTTTTTAACACTGTCATTCCAATTTGACTGGGTGTATGGTAGTCACCTATATAATCAAACTAAAGAATGGATGTATAGAGATGGTATACATGGCGACTTTGCAAAACCCGTGACTATAAATGGAGAGACAGGTGCATATTCGGCCTATTATGGAAGTGCTTATTATGCTTTGTGGGGAAGTGATAGAGGTGCAGGTAATAATGCAACTAAAGACTACTTCCTTGAAAATGCATCTTTCTTAAGATTAAGAAATATTTCTTTGGGTATTGACTTAGTGAAGTTTATTAAGACACCTGTTGTGAAGAAATTACAATTAGTATTTACCGGTAGAAATATATTGACGGTGACTAAATACACTGGTATGGATCCTGAAATTAGTTCTGGTTCTGCGAATTCATCTTTTGATAGAGGTGTAGACCATAGCACATTACCCAATACTAAGTCATATCAAATTGGCTTAAATGTAGGATTCTAATATCTTAAAATCTTAAAAAATAAAAATCATGAATAAACATAAATTAGCTTCTTTGATTTTTTTCATGGCTGTGTTTTTTGGAACAGTTGCCTGTAAAGATCAGTTAGATGTTGGTAATCCTAACGAGCCTACTGTTGAACAAAATGTAACAACACAATCCGGACTTGTTTCTTTGGCGCAAGGAGGAGTATATATTAATGGCTTCTATAATGGTGACGGATGGTTAGGAAATAGTTATTTTTCTTTGCCATGGGGATACAATGAGTTACTTGCTGATAATTTAGGTGCAGATGCCTCTAATAACCAGATTACCACAGTAGGCGTACCTGATTATATGATTTTTGATGATGGAACAAAGGTTACAAACCCATCTCCTTCTATTGGTATATTGAGAACCTATAACAGTAGACCAGCAACAGGAGCAGGAAATAATCCTACCTATTATCAGTGGTTGAATATGTATGCACTTAATAACTCATGCAATGTAGTTTTGAGCCAACTAGATAACATTACTTTTACCGGTGACGCTACTACTAAAGCAAATACATTTAAAGCATGGTGTTACTGGTGGAAAGGGTATGCCTATGCGTCTATTGGTTCTATGTATTATTCTGGACTTATTATTGAAGATGTTAGTGGTACCAATAGTGTGAGTAATAGTAATTATGTACTGCATGATGTTATTATTGAAAAATCAAATGAATATTTCAAACTGGCAGCAACAACATTGGATGGGATTAGTACTATCAGTGACTATAATGAAGTTCTTGGCCAATTGATTCCAGAATTTTGTCAGGTTGGAAATGGTGGTGTTCTTTCACCTGAAATGTGGAAACGTAGCATTAATACCATGCTTGCACGAAATATTCTTGTAAATAAACTTTCTCCATTTGTTAATGGTAACCCAAATGCTACTATTACTAAGTCTTCTACTACAACAATGACTGCTTCTGATTGGAACGAGGTTTTGACTTATGCAACGAATGGTATTAAGGAAGGCGATTATGTATTTACAGGAAGAAGTGCTTCTGCAAATGGATTCTTTACTGCCTCTGGTGGGACTGCTGCATCTCTTACCGCTGGTGTTAATACTACCTCAACATTCAAGATCAGTGAACGTTTCATTCAAAAT
Source organism: Xanthocytophaga agilis (assembly GCF_030068605.1). Taxonomy (NCBI): domain Bacteria; kingdom Pseudomonadati; phylum Bacteroidota; class Cytophagia; order Cytophagales; family Rhodocytophagaceae; genus Xanthocytophaga; species Xanthocytophaga agilis. Next base: position 162,254 of record NZ_JASJOU010000005.1, on the reverse strand, counting down.
TTCAAACCTGGTGATAAGCGTTTTACCAATAATTTTGTTCAAACAACTACTTATAAGAATAATTACTCCTTTACTACTCGTCATAGTTTGGTAGATGGTGGAAATGGAGAAGCTGGAGTATATATGTATGGTTCTAAAACAGTAGGTGAATATGAAGTATTTATTGGTGGATCTTATGAAGAGAATGCCTTGATGTTGGCAGAAGCTAATATACGTTTGGGTAATATAAATGAGGGGCTTGAATATATTGACGATGTAAGAGATTATATGGGCGCCGGTGTTGCTCCTGTTGCAGGTACAGGTTTATCTTTGACAGGTGCTTTAACAGAATTAGTGAAAGAAAGGAGAGTTGCACTAATATTCAGAGGTCTGTCTTTCTTTGATAATAGAAGATGGGGATGGATTTACGATATCTCCAATGGAGGTGGAAGTTATGGTAATACAGTCGCTACAGCTGGTGGTGCTATTTTTACCAATACAACTATTAATTACAACTTCCTTGATTATTGGGATGTCCCTGCTGACGAATCAGTTTTGAATCCTTCAACAAGTGAAGTTCCTACTAAAAATCCTAACTTTTAATTAGATTTAAAGTTTGATAACAGACAAAGCCACATCCCTAAGGATGTGGTTTTGTGCTTTATAGAGTTTTGGCAATATTTGCAAAACACCTAAATCAATCTTTGTTGAAATGAACTATAGAAAAATTTTCACTCTACTTATATTATTTACTGGAATCGGTGATCTTGTTTTTGCTGCCAAAGTTGATACTGTAGAAACAGTAAGTGTTGTAATGAATAAAAAAATCAAGGCAGTCGTAATTATACCTGATTCATATGTAGGTGGTAAAGAGTTTCCTGTTGTGTATCTGTTGCATGGATATAGCGGAAATCAGTCAGACTGGATAAAGAAGGCACCTGCTATACGGGAATATGTAGATCTGTACAAAATGATTATCGTGTGTCCGGATGGAGGGTATTCAAGTTGGTACTTTGACAGCCCTGTAGACACAAAGTGGAAATATGAGACCTATGTGGCAGATGAACTGGTGAAATGGGTAGATAAAAACTATAAAACAGTGAAAAGTCCTGCAGGAAGATCTATTACAGGTTTGAGCATGGGTGGACATGGTGCATTGTACCTGGCCCTGCGTCATCAGGATGTGTTTGGTGCAGCAGGAAGTATGAGTGGTGGAGTGGATATAAGACCCTTCCCAAAAAACTGGGAGATTGCATCTCGTTTAGGTAAATATGCTGAACAGCCTGAGAATTGGGAAAAACATACGGTTGTCAATATGTTGCATCTACTTACTCCCGGAGCGTTAACTCTTCTTATCGATTGCGGCACAGAAGATTTTTTCTTTCAGGTCAATGAAAGCCTGCACAAAAAGCTATTGGAACGAAATATTCCTCACGATTATATAACACGCCCTGGTGCACATAACTGGGACTACTGGGCAAATGCTGTTCAATACCAGCTTTTGTTTATGCATAATTTCTTTCAGAAAGGGACAAAAATAAATAAAGGATAGCTGGATTATCTTTAGGCACTATATTAATTAACAGCTTGGTTTCGTACTTTTGCAGTATACTATTTCGTTACTACCTTGTATCATATCCCTGTTTTATTAAAAGAATGTATTGATGGCCTGAATATTAAACCTGATGGGGTTTATGTGGATGTAACGTTCGGAGGAGGAGGCCATTCCAGATTGATAACAGAGCATTTAACTACAGGAAAGCTGTTTTCCTTTGATCAGGATGAAGATGCCGTTGCCAATGCAGAGAGTATAACTTATCCGGGATTCCAGCTGATTAAATCCAATTTTCGCCATCTTCGCAAGTTTCTGAAGTTGTATGGAGCTGCCAAAGTTGACGGAATTCTAGGTGATCTAGGCATTTCTTCACATCAGATAGATGCGCCAGCCCGTGGTTTTTCAACCCGTTTTCCTGCACAACTGGATATGCGGATGGATCAAACGGGAGATGTTTCTGCCCGAGATATTGTGAATTCCTATAGTGAAGAACAATTGCATAAAATATTAGGTATGTATGGCGAAGTAAAAAATGCCCGTACATTGGCAGCCGCTATCACCCGCAATCGTTTCTCTAAATCTATTGAGACTACAAATGATCTGATAAGTATATTGCAGCAGTATGCACCAAAAGGTAAAGAATATAAATATTATGCTCAGGTGTTTCAGGCATTGCGGATAGAAGTAAATCAGGAACTGACTGCTCTGGAAGAAATGTTGTCACAAGCAGCGGATGTACTGAGGCCAGGAGGAAGATTAGTTATTCTGTCTTATCATTCACTGGAAGATCGACTGGTAAAGAATTTTATTCGTACGGGAAAGTTTAGCGGAGAAGCTGAAAAAGATTTATATGGAAATACCAATGTGCCTTTCCATATTGTTACTAAGAAGCCAATAGAGCCGGATGCAGACGAAATCGCCCGAAATCCACGTGCTCGTAGTGCCAAGCTACGAATAGCTGAACGTATATAATTGTTGTGAATGTAAACTGATAGTGTGATATAGAATAAATACTATGGCAACAAATACCTATAAAGAACCCGTAAAGCAAAATTCCAAAATTGAAACCAAACGGAAACAGGTAAGTTTCTTTCGGTTTCTGGAAGGATATCTGAGTTTGGGAGGTGTTTTTGAGCAGGGATTACCAATTCGTTATATCCCTCATATTTTATTTCTGACATTTCTGGGTATTATCTACATTGGAAATATTCACTATGCAGAAAAAAATGTCCGTAAAATGACTCGCTTGAAAAAAGAAGTGGATGATTTGAGGGCTGACTATACAACTACCCAATCTGAATACATGCAGGCCAGTAAACAATCCGATGTGGCTACAAAAGTGTCTAAGTTTGGATTGGTAGAGAGTTCTACGCCTCCTTATAAAATCATTGTTAAAAAAGAGAAATAAATTCTAAAAAGATACCAGGTTTGGTATGCTTGTGTTGAGAATATTGATTATTTAACTGTCTAAAAGCTATGAGTAAATTTCATGCACCTGAGAAGTCGATATTTATCTGTACAGGAAGTAAGTGTGGAAAGCGGGGCGGTAAAGATATGTGTAAAACATTGAAGCATCATATCAAGGATGCAGATTTAAAAGATACTATAGAAATCGTTCGGATAGAATGTACAGACCGCTGTAAGTTTGCACCTATATTATCCATACAACCTGCAAATATATGGCTCAAAGAATATGAGGAAAGAGATGCTTTACGTATTCTGAAGCTGGCGATAGATGGCCAGGCTGAAGGCTAGTTTTATCTTCAGTCTTTACTTTAATCCCAAGACAAATAAAAAAACTCGTAGCCATCAGCTACGAGTTTTTGCGTTATTTCAGAATGGGAAAAATTATTCGGCAGGAACTTCAGTGGCTGGAGTATGGGTCACAACTCCAGATTTTCTTCCGCCTGATTTTTTTAAGAAACGGTCTTTGATCTTTTCTACATTATAGTACATACAAGGTACAATCACCAGTGTTAGGAATGTTGTGGCTAACAATCCAAAAATGATTGTCCAGGCCAATGGTCCCCAGAAGACAGAACTCTCTCCTCCAATAAATATATTAGGATTAAAGCGAGTAAATAATCCGGCGAAGTCAACATTCAGCCCTACACCTAAAGGAATCAAGCCAAGGATTGCTGCAGATGCTGTTAGGATTACAGGTGTTAAACGAGTAGCACCTCCATCCACAATGGCTGTCTTCAGGTCTTCACCACGCATACGTAACTCTTCAATAAACTCCATGAGGATGATACCATTCTTTACAACTATACCTGCCAGCGCTATAAATCCAACACCTGTCATAATAATGGAAATAGTCATACCTGTTAAGGAGAAACCTAGTAGTATACCTATCAAACTAAATACAATCGTAGCAAAAATAATAACAGGTTTGGTGATAGAGTTAAACTGAAGCACCATGATAAAGAACATCAATCCAACTGCTGTGAGGAATGCTATGGTAAGGAAATCCTGAGTTTCTTTTTGGTCTTCCTGCTCACCTGCTGTTTTTACACTATATCCTTCTGGTAGAGTAAGACTGGAAAGCACCTGACTGTTAATCGCGCCAACAATCTCATTGGCATTATAACCAGGCATTACTTCAGAACCCAGTGTGATAAGGCGTTCCTGATCTTTTCTATTAATGCCACTGAACGTAGTTCCATAATGGATATTGGCCACTGAGTTAAGAGGGATCTGACGGAAACCTCCTGTTGCTATATCCATGTAGCCTATTTGCATAGCTAACAAAGTTTCAATCTGTTTCCGTTGAGTCTCTTTTACACGGATCTGAACCGGATATTCATCTTTGTTATCTCTGAACTTAGTAGCTTCTGCTCCGAAGAGTGCAGTACGTACAAATAGAGCAATTGTTTGAGTAGAGATACCTTCTCTCTCTGCTTTTTCTTTATCGATATCAATGATAATCTCAGGTTTGTTCATCACCAGATCAGACTTCAGGTTCTCAATCCCTTCAATACCATTCTTTTTGATACCAGCACGAACTTCTTTCTCTATTTTCAATAATTGGTTAAAGTCTTCGCCAGCAATTTCTATACTGATAGGCTTACCTGTTTGTGGACCATTACGTTCACGTTCAACAGAGATTTCTGTACCTGGAATGCCTTTTACTTTTGCACTGATAGCTTCCATGATTTCTGTTGTGGATACACCAATACGCTCATTCAGGTCTACAAACGCAATCGTAATTTTACTTTTATAGGATGCAGGTTGACGATCCGCTGCATTTTGAGGATCACCCGCATTAACGCCTACATTGGTAATAATAGATTGAATTACCGGATTACGATGTCCATTGGGAAGAGTCGTAACTTCTGCAATTCTTTTTTCAATTATTCGGGTTATTGAATCTGTAACAGCAGCGTCAGTACCTACAGGTAGCTTATTGTATACATATACAAAGTCAGGTTCACCACTAGGGAAGAAAATAACTTTAGGTTTCATAATACCTGTTACCACAAATGAGATAACAAGCACAACGATAGAGGCCAGAATAAATAGCCAGGATCTATATCCTATCAAAGCAAATGAAAGCAATCTTCTGTATCCGTTCTTTAACTTAGGTAAGAAACGATCTTGGAAAGCAAAGATCATCGGATTAAACAGATAATGATTGGCTACATATAATACAATTACAAAGAGCATAAAATTACCTGCACCTACATGTATCATATAACCCAGTACTGCCAGTACCGCCATGATGATTAGCGGACGAACCAATGGTTTGAAACCTTTATTCGCTTTATGATCTTCTGTGTTTTTCATAAAGTCAACAGCAAACACAGGGTTCATTACAAAGGCTACAAATAAGGATGCAAATAAGGTTGCAATCAATGTAATAGGCAGATATTTCATAAACTCACCTACTATACCAGGCCAGAATAACAATGGGATAAAAGGCGCTACGTTTACCAATGTTCCACTCAATACCGGTGCAAATACCTCACCTGCAGCCTTTTTAGCTGCTTGTTTAATCGACAGATTCTCATCATGGAAGATACGATGGGTATTCTCAATTACCACGATAGCATCATCCACTACTATACCTAAGGCGAGCAGGAATGCAAACATTACTACGGTGTTGAGTGTAAATTTGAGGTCCGGATTAATCCATGCAATGATTGAGATAATCAAGAATGCCATCAAAGACGACAGAGGCACAGATAGTCCCACAAAGAACGCATCAGTAGTACCCATGAAGAACATCAACACAAACACCACAAAGATGAAACCTAAAATAACCGTTGCAATTAAGTCATTTAACGTATTCTTGGTACGTTCAGATGTATCACCTGTAACAGTTATGGATAAACCTTCAGGAAATCTATGTTCTTCAAAATCTTTAATGAGTTCTTCTATCTTTTCAGATGCAGAGATCAGGTTTTCACCACCACGTTTAATAACGTTTAGGGTGATTACTGTTTTTCCATCCAATCGGGCATAGTCTTGTTTCTCTTTGAATCCATCTGCTACATCCGCGATTTCTTTCAGGAATTTAGCATTGCCACGAGCAGAACGAACGATTACATTTTCAATTTGCTGTACATTTTTGAATTCGCCCGCAACACGTAACGTCCGACGTACTCCTGATGTATTTAATTCCCCTCCTGATATATTGATATTTTCAGCCGCCACTGCCTGGGTGATATCATTGAATGTGATACCAGCAGCTTGCATTTTAAATATATCTACATTCACCTGAAATTCTCTTTCAAGAGCCCCGACAATGTCCACCCGATTAATTTCCGGTAATTCTTCAATCGCGTCTTCCATATCCTCTGCATAGTCTTTCAGTTTATGCAATGGATAGTTACCTGCCAGGTTTATGTTCATGATCGGGATCTCAGATAATTCGATTTCCTGTATCTGAGGTTCCTGATCCAGCTTTGTAGGTAAATCCGGACGAGCTTTGTCTACTGCATCACGAACCAGATCCTTGGCATCAGAAATGGATATACCTGTATTGAACTCAACAATAACCAGTGAAAATCCCTCTAATGAAGTTGAGGTTACCTTTTTTACATTCTTTACTGATTTTAGTTGTTTCTCGATGTGTTTGGTGATAATGTTTTCAACATCGGCTGGGCTTGTACCAAACTGCACAGTTTGAATTGTAAATTGTGGGAGTACAATATCCGGAAAGTTCTCTTTGGGCAAACTAGAATAGGTAAAGAACCCAACCAAAGAGATTATGGCTGTCATGACGTACATTGTGGTTTTATTCTCAATAAACCACTCAGTCGGCTTAAACCGTTTAAATTTTTCTTCCTGATCTATCTCAGGTTTATGAGTATGTTGTGCCATAATATAATATGGTAAGAGTATTTTCGTAAGTTATAAAGTACAGAAGAACTGTAACTTGTTTGTAACATCAGGAAGTTGTAAAGATGATTGAAAGAGCTTGAATCAAATCTTTACGTTATCCTTACTTGCTGGCAACTTGCTGATTAACTTTAATTACCTGACCGTCTACAAGGTCTTGACTTCCGACAGTAATAAGCTGACTACCTGCATCCAATCCTGATGTAATTTCAACTTTACCATTGTAAGAAAGTCCTTGAGTCACTTTTTTAGCTTTGGCAACAGTCTTTCCACCTTCATTAGCTGCAACGTATATGATATTACCTGATTCTGTATTTTGTACCAGATTTTGGTCAATTACCAGAGCGTTATTTTTGGTTTTATCATTGATGTTAACTACAGCTAACAAGTTTGGCTTAAACTTATTGTCTTTGTTTGGAACACTAATTTCAATATCAAAAGTACGGGTCATCGAATTAACTACCTGACCAACAAAGGTAAGGCGAGCCTGAATCTCTTCATCAATATCTGGAAACTTAACAGTCACAGGATCACCTACTTTAATAGAATTGATGTAGGCATCTGCTACTTTTGCTTTTACTCTCATCTCTGCCAGATTCACAACCTGAACAGCAGGTGCGCCAGGGGCAGCCATCTCACCAATCTTAACATTGACTGCGTTTACAGTTCCATTGATAGGAGATGTAACCCGTGTCATAGCAATCTGTGTTTGCAAAGTAGCTATCTGACGTTCTACGCCTTCTTTTTGATTTTTAGCTTGAAGGTATTGAATCTCTGAGCCTATCTGCTGTTTCCAAAGGTTTTCCTGACGTTCAAATGTAGTCTTGGCTAGTTCGTATCCAGTCTGTAATTGTGCCAGATTCTGACGAAGTGTAGCATCATCCGTAACCAATAGTACTTGTCCAGCCTTTACATAATCTCCTTCTTTTACATATACCTGAGTTACATTTCCACCCATCTTAGGTGTTACATTGATATTGTTGCGAGAGTCAAGAGATCCCTGTATTTCCACAAAATGTTTGAATGTTTGGGGTTGTACAGTAGTTGTCATTACAGTGGTAATGCGTGTGCTATCTGTTTTATTTGTTCCCAGTTCCTTCTCCAGTGCTACGATTTTAGTTTCAAGCTCTGCTTTCTGTTCTTTTAATTTAGCAAGTTCTGCTTTTTTGTCTCCTCCTGAACCACAAGCTACTGCTAGAAGTGTAGTGGCTGCTAAAAGTGAGGTCTTACTGGTTTTTATGATCGTATTTTTCATATATAAAGTCAATTTGTATAGTTATATCAGAATTGTATGGGGGTTATTGAGCTTTGTACAGATCTCCAGTTGCCTTATCCAAATCTACTTTAGCAATAAGTGCATCATAGAGAGCTGCATAATAATTGGTTTGAGCTTCTTTCAGAGATGCTTCTGCATTGATCACCTCAATGTTAGATCCTACTCCTTGTTGATATTTGATGCGGGTTACCCGAACGATCTCCTGTGCCAGATCCAGATTTCGTTTTTGCATTTTCAGACTTTCCAATGCATTCTGAAGTGTAACATTTGATTGCTGAACCTGGAAATCAACCGCTTTCTTAAACTGGACTAGGTCATTCTCTGTTTTCTTAACCGCAATCTTCTTTTGTTGTGCCTGATAGTTCTTACCTAAACCGCCAAATATTGGTACATTGAGCTGAAATGCCAGGAAAGAATAATTGATCCAGCGATCTGACTGGGTAATATCTCGTAGGCGGGTTGCTGCCGGATTATAACCTGTTGTAAATGAGGCGCCCAATGTTGGATATCTACCAGACTGAATATTTTTTAGATCCAGTAAATTAAGTTGTTTCTGTTGTTGTAGTAATGTGTATTCAATTCGTTGTTCATAATTTACAGTTTCACTTGCTACAGGTGAGAAAGTAGTATTTGTCAAATCTGCTAACTTTTCAGTCAGAACAATATTCTCATTAAGAGGCATATTCATCTGATATTTTAAAGCATTCATAGTCAGATTTAATAATCTCTCAATATTTTGCAATTGTACTTTCAGATTATTAGTCTGCACTTCTATCCGATCCACATCAATCTTCTCTACAAATCCATTTTTATTGAATTCACGAGTTTCATTAAGAAGCTTTTCAATGCGATCTACGTTAACCTTTACCAAATCATATTGTTCCTGATTAACCAAAACACCGTAATATGCTTTTGTTACATTTTCTACTACAGTGATTTTAGCGCTTGTCAAACTTTTCTCACTAAATTGACGGTAAGCTTTCGCTGCCTGTAATCCAACAAAATAGGAACCATTGAAAAGTAACTGAGAAGCTGTCAGTGATACTCCTGCATTATTTTTCATTCCAAATGCAAACGTTGTGATTGTGTCAGGATTTGGTGGTGGTGCTGGTGCTGGTGTATATGTTGTAAGATTCTCATTTTTACCAATAAGATCATTATAGATATGCTGAGCTAATGGGTCGGAACCAGTTGCCAAGCCGGAAAATGGATTATTTGCTCTTCCATCAAAGATAGATTGTTGTATTCTGAAGTTGTGTTGCAACTGCGCTTGTCCACTAATTTGTGGCAGCCCAATGGAACGAGTCTCACCAATACGTGCATTGGCAGTTTCGATGTCTAGTTGTGCATTTTTTACAGTTGTACTATTTTGCAATGCATACTCAATAGCCTGTTGAAGCGAATAACTGGTTTGTGCCTGACTGGCAACTGACACTAGCAATAGACTAGCTATTGTTAACTGCCAGCGGCCAACCGTGAAAGGGAAGCCGGTAAATGTAAAAAGTAGTCGGAGAATGGTTTTCATTGTTCATTAATCGTTTGTAGGTAAAGGTTAAGAAACTCCCGCCCTTTATCACTGAGAATGCCGTGCAGGAAGTGTTCCAGTAGTTGTAGTTGTATCTTTTTTAGCACAAACTCTTGTCCCGGAAAAATAGTAGGATCAAAACCCATGGCTATTTGTTCCACTCGCAGGCGTGCCAGTATATCAGGATCAATATCAGATCTGTAAAATCCCATCTCCATTCCTTTCTTCAGATTGTCAATAATGGATTGTAGTATCCATTTTTCTTTGTGTTCCTGAAAAATAGCCCAGGCTTTGGGATGATATTTTTTTAATTCAAACAGGATAGTAGGGTGTATGTTATGAGTGGTAAACTTCAGATGCTGAGCCTCTATAACAAACTCTTCTACCGGATTGGATACTTTCGCCCAGATCTCATTGGCGGTACATTTTTCATAGTCCAGATGGTTTTCGATGCAGTGGCAAACAATCTCATCCTTATCAGCAAAATGCTGATAGATTGTTTTTTTGGATACACCCAGATGTTTGGCTATTTCGTCCATGGTAATGCTCCGGAATCCATATTGCAGAAAGAGTTCTTCTGCTCCTGTTAAAATCCTTTCCCGGATTTCTTTGTCTTTGTCTTCTCTTTCGTCATTTCTCTTTTCTGCAAAGTCACTTTCGCTTTGGCCAACAGATTTTCTAATCATGGTCTTACTTCCTTCTGATCAATTGGGTATCTGGCTGATTCTCCTGAATCGGCCTTAGGGTGCAAATACTAATTTAACTTAACAATCAGACTCTGAATAGTGAATGTGTGTGTGAAGGTAATTCCGTATGTCGGCAATGCTGTTCCAGTTGTGTTGTGGAGATACAGGTGCCTTTACAGAAAAGCCTCGTTCGATTCGTTTGGAAAGCTTAATGATCTTTCGGTAGGGAATACCTAAATCATCGGAAAATAGAGCTTCATCAGGGATTAGCCGATCGTCAATCTCAAAGTCTATGAGAATGTGGCGGAGTTTTTCATTAATAGTGTTCATAGTTTTGTATGGAAAAAAATGTATGGTATGGTTGTAAAAGAAGATACTGTATGATTATCAGAACTACTATTACTTATATACTTGCAAAACTATGGAAACTTTTCTGTTACAAAAAGTTTCCGATGGGATTTTTTGACGAAACTACTATTTTATCGGATGAACTGTGTTTTCTATCAGATGAATGGTGTACTATGGAAACTATTTTTGTGGTGAAAGTTTTTTGCTGTGTTTTTTGTTAGACAATACATCGAAATCCTGTTTTTTATCAGTAAGAAAAATATACATCGCCGATTTGTTAGGAAAGGAGTTGACCAGTTTCTATATTTTATCTATATTTCAATTCTTTTTTTCAGGAAGATGGTTTTGCTATATAGCTATGGGTATTTTTCATTCCGTACTGGACGAACAAATCAAAAAGTATTTGGACAATAATTACCTGATAGACGAGAAGCTACGCGGTTTATTGTTGGAAATCAGTCAGACATATGAAAAGATTTCAGATAGGGAAGAGAAAGAAGTATCTGAACAGTCTTTGCTACAGAAACTGCAGTTTAACGAAGCTCGATATCGGCAGATTGTTGAATGTACAACTGATCTGATTTATGGATGTGATGCAGAAGGTTATCTGATTTATGCCAATCCGGTAGCATGCCAGCGGTTTGGTTACACAGAAGAAGAGATTCGTCAATTACATTTCACAGATGTAGTTGCATTAGAGCATCGTGAGATGGTGCGGGACTTTTACAAACGACAGTTTGAAGAAAGAATCATAGATACATATCTGGAGTTTAAGTGTCTTACACGAGATGGAAAAACAGCCTGGATCGGAAATAATGTGCATTTGCAACTTAATGCAGAACATAACTGGGTGGTTGGTTTTCAGGGTGTGGCCCGGGATATGACAGAGGCCAAACAGGCTGAAGAAACATTGATTCAGGCAAGGCGAATGGCTGAAGAATCTGTAAAGGCCAAAGAGCATTTCTTGTCTGTAATGAGTCATGAAATACGAACACCACTCAATGCCGTAATTGGTCTGTCTCATTTGCTCCTGGATGAAAATCCGCTTCCTAATCAGGTTGAACACCTGCAGGCTATCAAACACTCCGCAGATAGTTTGATGATTATTATCAATGACATCCTGGATTTTTCAAAGATAGAGTCTGGTAAGGTGTCTTTTGAAAATGTTGATTTTAAACTGGATGATATCTTTCGTGGCATAGAGAAGAGCTTGGCTTATAAGGCTAGAGAATCTAATCTGCGTTTGCTGATAGAAACAGATCCTCGCTTGCCAGCTACTGTAGTGGGCGATCCGTTGCGACTGAATCAGATAATCCTTAATCTGGTCAGCAATGCTATTAAATTTACGGAGAAGGGCTTTGTAGAAGTAAAAGCTCAGATGGTGAGCCAGAAAAAAGATACGATTACTATTGAGTTTAAAATTACAGATACAGGTATTGGTATTCCAGCTAATAAACTGAGCACTATCTTTGAAAGTTTTACCCAAGCTTCGCATGAGACTACCCGTAAATATGGTGGTACAGGACTGGGACTTACTATCACTAAAAGACTGGTCGAGTTGAAGGGTGGAACTATTCAGGTGAAAAGTAAGATAGGATTGGGATCTACATTCACAGTATTACTTACCTTTGAAAAGTCTCATCTTACAGCACCTGTTATTCCTGTTCCCAGTGGAAATACAATTGAAGCATCTACAGAGTCTCTCGATAACTTACAGGTATTGCTGGTAGAAGACAATCGAATGAATCAATTGGTTGTAAAAAAGTTTATGGAGAAATGGGGAGTGAGAATGGATATTGCAGAAAATGGGATAGAAGCTATTGAAAAGCTGAGAGAAAATACTTTTAGTCTGGTGTTGATGGATTTGCAGATGCCCCAAATGGATGGATACAAAGCTGCCCGTTATATACGCTACAATATGGACTATCCGTATCGAAATATTCCTATTGTAGCACTGACTGCATCTGCCATGGTGGATGTAAGACGTAAGGTAATGGATGCTGGCATGAATGACTTTATTACCAAACCATTTGATCCCCGTGATTTATACCTGAAGATTTTAAAGTTTTCTATGAAAGGATCTCAGTCTGATGAAAGTCCCATTTTCACACCATCTGTGTTACCTGGAAACAATGGATATGTAAATCTCCAATATCTGGAAGAAATTTCTGCCAATAATCAGGAGTTTATAACAGATATGATTCGGTTATTTCTGCGTCAGATGCCTCAATTTGTACAAAAGCTTAAAAAGGCTTGTGAGAATGCCAACTGGATGGATTTGAGGTATATTACCCATAAAATGAAATCTTCATTATCTACCATTGGTATTTTTGAATTGGAATCCGTGATTCGACAACTGGAGACCTATGCTGCACAGGAAAGTCATCTGATTGAGGTTGTACAACTATGCAACCATGTGGAGCGGGTATGTGAGGAGGTCTATACTGAACTAAAAGAAAAACTCAATGAGAAAAATCTAAAGCTGATTAAATAAGGTTCTTCTATTGAACTGGAAAATAAAACGCTCCCAAAAAGTTTTGGGAGCGTTTTATTTTTCGGCTAGATTCCTCTATAGTATCATTCAATTAGAAGATGTTATCTTTGCCACATCTTTACTACTGCCTGATTTTGACTTCTAATGTCCGATTTTACTTTTGGTGGTTCGTCTCTACATTATAACTGTACAGGTTCCGGAAAACGTGTGTTATGGGTGTTTCACGGATTTGGTCAGACACTCCGGAATATGGATGTACTTGTGCAGCAACTTAGTGAGCAGTTTACTGTCTACTCATTTGATTTGTTTTTTCATGGCCAAAGTGTGTGGGGACACAAGGAGAATCTGCTCTCAAAACTACATTGGAAAGAATTGCTAGAGACATTTCTTACCCAGGAAAAGATTGACAAATTTTCGGTCCTAGGATTTAGTATGGGTGGAAAGTTTGCATTGGCAACCTTGGAAAGTTTTCCTGAGCGAATAGAAGAACTAATTCTGATTGCACCTGATGGAGTGAAAACTAACTTTTGGTATAGCCTGGCTACCTACCCTTCCTGGGCAAAAAAAGCTTTCAGAGGTGTTGTGATACGACCTCGTCGGTTTCAACAACTGGCACTTTGGATGAGACGTTTGCGCGTGGTAGACAAAGGAGTCGTGCGATTTGCTCAAAGTCAGATGAATACTCGTGAAAAACGTCACAGAGTGTACTTTTCGTGGATGGTTTTTAAGGAACTAGCTTTTGACATGAACCATATGGCAGAATTGATTAAACAATATCAGATAGGAGTGAGTATGTTCATTGGGAAGTATGACAAAATTATTACAGAACATAACATGCGTCCATTTCTGCAAAAAATACCTGATCATACATTTATTATACTGGAAAGCGGGCATAACAGATTGGTTGAAGCCGTTGCTGAACATTATACCAAGGGATTTTCGGTACATAAAAGTCGGTGACTTTCCTTTGTACTGGAAAAGATACTATTTTGCATACAGTTTTTATTCTTTATTGATACATGAAATATTTGATTGCAGGGTTAGGAAATATAGGCCCGGAGTACGAATTAACACGACATAATATTGGCTTTCTGGTGGTAGATCAACTGGCCGACAAAATAGGTACAGATTTTACAATGGATCGGCTGGCCTATCGGGCAGAAGGTCGTTACAAGGGAAAAACGTTGATTATCATAAAACCTACCACTTATATGAATCTGAGTGGTAAAGCTGTCAATTACTGGTTGAAAACCGAAAAGATTCCTCTTGAGAACCTATTGGTTATTACAGATGATCTGGCTCTGGACTATGGCAAGATACGTGTACGTGGTAAAGGGTCACATGGTGGTCATAATGGATTCAGAGATATAGAGGCTGTACTTCAGACACAAGAGTATGCCCGTTTGCGTTTTGGTATTGGCAGCACCTTTTCCAAAGGCAAACAGGTAGATTATGTGTTGGGAAACTTCTCAAAAGACGAATTTGCGGAACTGCCTTTGCATATTGATAAGGCCTGTGATGCGGTATTTTCATTCTGTACAGCAGGATTGTCTCAAACTATGACACAGTTTAACTCCTAGAAACTGCTGATCTGTATTGATGACATGTTAGTTTGAAGAAAACTTTAGTATGTCCGCAACAAAGTTATCTGGCAATTTTTTAAAACCTTTTCATTCCCGAATTGCACCCACTCCCAGTGGTTTTCTGCATATTGGGAATGTTTTTTCATTTGTTATCACCTGGCTACTGGTTCGTAAAACACAGGGAAGCTTACTACTTCGTATTGATGATCTGGATTATGACCGGGTAAGACCTGAGTATATCAAAGATATATTTGAAACGCTAGACTGGCTTGGTCTGGATTGGGATCATGGTCCGCAAGGAGTGGATGACTTCAATAATCATTATTCGCAGATTCACAGACTGGATATGTATCAGGCTTTGTTGACTAAACTGGTCAAAGATCCTGTTGTGGTATATGCTTGTGATTGTTCCCGAACCAGAATACAGGAACTTGGTAGTTATACGAATATATGCCGTTATCGGCATCTGCCACTGGATAATAACGATAGTGCATGGCGTATGTGGGTATCTGATGATACACATGTTTGCTGGAATGAACTACATCAGGGAACCACTCATGTAGAATGTAGGTCTGTAACAGAACAGATTGGAGATTTTGTAGTGAAACGACGAAATGGGCAACCTGCCTATCAGGTAGCTTCGCTGGCAGATGATCTGTATTTTGGTAGTAATTGTATTGTGCGAGGAAAGGATTTGTTGCCTTCCACTACTGCCCAACTCTGGATGGCAGGTTTGTTGGCGCAAACAAGCTTCTCGGGGTCTGTCTTTTATCATCATCCTGTGGTAATGGATGTATCTGGACAAAAATTATCCAAGTCGGCAGGAGCCATGTCTGTTCGGTCTTTGCGTGAGACTTCTGTACAGGCTGGAGTTGTCTTTCGCAATTTGGCTCGAAGTATGGGAATACCGTATGAGGACATCTTTACTGCCCAGGATTTGTTACAACAATTTAACTTTCAATTACCCCAAACACTTTCTCCTGATCTGACTCTATGAGTAGTTATTCACTATGAAAAGTATCAGATCTCTGATAATTCTGAAATGTGACCAGTATTTCGATAGTTTGAAAAATTAACCGGAACTTCAGTCAATGACAGAGATGACTGGAATTCCGGTTAGACAGAAAAATGAACCGAGTTCAAATATTTTTGTAAAATGACTGGTATTCGGATATTTTTTCAACCTGACCGCATTTCCAGTCAAAACCAAAAGTGAACGGAACTATGGTCAAAACTAAAAGCGATTCGATTTCTGTTCATTTTTTATTTTGATCAACAAGTTTGTGTATGCAGGCTTTGTTGGAAGTTTGAACAGAATTCAAATATTTTCCAAACCAATCAGAATACAAATTATTAATGATGTTGGTTTTGTCACTTACAGAAACCTATCAAAACTTACTGTAAATCTAACAAGAAGTACTTCGCATGAATAAAATAGAGTTGCTTGCCCATGCCTTACAGACATTTTCAGGAATGGATCAGGAAGCATTTGATTTGTCAGTGCCTTTCTGGCAGGAACGTAGTTATGACAAAGGCGAGTTCTATAATGAGTATAAAAATGTATGTCGACATCTGGGATTTGTTATTGATGGCGTTTTCAGGACCTACTATATTCATTCTGATACCGGAGAAGAGAAAAATGCATTCTTCTTTTCCAAAAATCAGATCATAGTTTCCTACAAGAGCTTTATCAACCAGGCTCCATGCAATTATTATACGGCTAGTCTGACAAATTCAACCATTCTCTATATTGGGTATGAGCAACTGATGCATCTGTATTCACAATCTCATCAATGGGAAAGGCTAGGGCGACTGATTGCCGAATCTGCTTTCAATACCTCCATGGGGCGAGCCGAAGATTTTATGTTTCGTACACCTGAACAACGCTATCAGGATCTGGTTGAAATGCATCCGGATATTTTTAATAATGTTCCATTATATCATATTGCTTCTTATTTAGGTATTCAGGGGCCTTCACTAAGCCGTATTCGCAAACGCATGGCACAACGTTAATTTCCTTCTAACAACTGACGAATAATCTCAGATGTAGTCCTTCTGGGTGCTTTCGATGCATTTTGTCCTGCCCATAGAGAGAGAAACTGGCTATTGTTTGTCTTTCTGGCTAGTTCACGTATCGCTGCAGTGAGGCTATTCTGAACCGGATAAGGAGGAATGGATATACCTGAGGAGTCTACAGCTTGGGTATACAGATTCGGAAGGCCACGAGCCCATCGTCCTGAAAAGGATTGGGTAAGGATCGAGTCTTCTGCTACTGATTGTTGTATGGCATCTTTGTATGACTCAATCGCAGCACTTTCCGTACTTGCTAAAAATAAACTACCGATTTGTACACCGTGTGCCCCTAGTGCCAATATCGCATCAATACCTGCCTTATTATAAATACCTCCGGCAGCCAGTAGTGGCTTGTTGGTAACATCTCTAACCTGTGACAGTAATGGCAGCAGTCCTACCATTGGTAAATGGTCATGTTCCAGAAAAGTACCCCGATGACCACCTGCTTCTATTCCCTGTATTGTAATGATATCAATATCTGTCGCAGCTACCAGTCTGGCTTCTTTTACGCTGGTTACTGTTGCTATAAGAATAGTTCCTTTTGATTTTAGTAAACGAATTTCTTCATCCGTGAGGATTCCGAATGTAAAGCTGATAATCCCTGTATTCTCTTCCAATAGGATATCCAGTTGGTCTTTATAAGAGTAAAACCGCACATTTTCAATCGTAAGAGGTGTATACGGTACTCCATTTTCTTTACAGAGTTTTTCCAGAAAAGTATTCATTTGAGAAAACTCATCTATTGAGAACTGATCTGGAATTGGATGTGCAAACAGGTTAACCGCAAATGGTTTATTGGTAAGTGCTTTGACCTTTCGAATCAATTGCTGAGCTGTTTCAGGAGACAGTCCACCTATTGCCAGAGAACCTAGCGCACCTGCATTGGAAGCGGCAGCAGCCATTTCAGGAGTGGAAACGCCCAGCATAGGAGCTTGTACAATTGGATAATCAATGTATAATAGCTGGGTTAAGGAGTTGTTCCAGGTCATGATAATAAAGCCAAAAATGGAAACAATGCTCAAAAAATAATATACCCTCTCTCATTAAATGAGAGAGGGTTCTGAATATTAGACTAGTTTAGCACTAAGAGTAATTTCAGCATTCAGCAATTGGGATACCGGACAGTTTTGTTTGGCTTCTAAAGCTGCTGCCTGAAATGCCTCTTCTGTAATAGAAGGGATAGTAGCTGTCAGATCCAGATGGATAGCAGTTATCTTACCATCTTCAAATGTAACCTTTGCCTGTGTATCCAGATTATCAGCAGTGAATCCTTTTTCGGCCAATACAAAACTCAGTTTCATGGTAAAACATCCTGCATGTGCTGCGCCAATTAATTCTTCTGGATTGGTACCCACACCATCTGCAAAGCGGGTTTTAAATGAAAGCTGTGCTTTGTTCAATGTTGTGCTTTGAGTAGATACTGTTCCCTGGCCTTCCATGCCAGTTCCTTTCCAGTTTGCACTTGCAGTTCTTGAGAATTTCATAATAATAGATTGTTTAAGGTATAAAAATGTGTGAGAAATATAAATAATTAATTGCTATTGAGCCAAGTTAATCTATAATCTGCATTTTGGTTTTGGTGGTCTGAGGTGTTTTCTTATTTGATTTTGATGAGACAAAGATCCGGCAACTAGAGGAGAATAATTTTAACCTGGGTTAAAATCGTAACGTAATGCAAAAATTATTTGACAGATTTTTGTGTTTGACCTTAGATGGAGCCTAGCCCTATAGAAGGTTGCATTTGTTTCATCTCTTTGTTGGGTTACACTTTGTTATATTAAATCCTTTGATTTTTTCGTAACTTTGTGAAAAAACAGTTTTTAAGTTGTCTGAATCAAGATGTTATCTATAAATAATCTTTCTTTTTACTTTGGTGGGCGGGCATTGTACCAGGAGGCAAATTTACACATCAAACCCAAAGATAGAATTGGCCTCATAGGATTGAATGGAACCGGAAAATCGACATTACTACGTTTGATAGATGGTGAATATCAGCCAGATGAAGGCAGTATTTCCAAAGCGGGTGGCTGTACCATTGGCTTTCTGAATCAGGATTTACTTTCCTATCAGACTGAAGACAGCATTTTGTCAGTTGCAATGCAGGCGTTTGAACAAGAGAATAAACTTCAGCAGCAGATCAATGAGTTATTACATCAGCTGGAAATTTCCTATACGGATAGTCTGATCGATAAACTTACCCGCTTACAAGAACAGTTTGATACATTGGGAGGGTATACCATTCAGGCAAGAGCTGAAGAGATTCTGGAAGGGTTAGGTTTTCGTACAGAAGAACTGCAACGTCCTTTGCGTGAGTTTTCCGGAGGATGGCGCATGCGTGTTATGTTGGCTAAAATGCTTCTTTCCAAACCAGCTCTGCTGCTTCTGGATGAGCCTACTAACCACTTGGATCTACCCTCTATCCAATGGCTGGAAGATTACCTAAGCGACTATGAAGGTGCCTATGTAATTGTTTCTCACGATAGAGAATTTCTGGACAATGCCATTGAAACTACTGTAGAGGTGGCCAATCAGAAACTAATTACTTATCCTGGAAATTATAGCTTTTATCTGGAAGAGAAAGCTTTGCGAAATGAAATTCAGCGGGGTGCTTACGAAAATCAGCAGGCTAAGATCCGTCAGACAGAACGTTTCATTGAACGCTTCAAGGCAAAAGCAACAAAAGCGCGTCAGGTGCAATCACGTGTAAAGGCACTGGATCGAATGGATATGATCGATGCGGTTGTGGATGAAAATGTGAAAGTGCATTTTCGTTTCAACTTCCGCCAGCAAAGTGGACGCAATGTACTTTCTATTGAAGATGTAAGTAAGTCTTATCCACAGAAACCTATTCTTAAACACGCTACTGCTCGTATCGAAAGAGGTGACAAAATAGCCTTGATCGGAGCTAACGGTAAAGGAAAGTCAACCTTATTACGCATTGTTGCCGGAACGGAAAACATAGATGGAAAACGTGAGATTGGACATAACGTAAATTTTGCATTTTTTGCCCAGCATCAGTTGGAAGCATTGAATGTTGAGAATACTATCCTGGATGAACTCAAACAAGCTGGTACGAATAAAACAGAAGTAGAGCTTAGAACTGTTCTGGGGTGTTTTCTTTTTAGCAATGATGATGTGTTCAAGAAGATCAAAGTCCTTTCCGGAGGGGAGAAATCTCGTGTGGCTCTGGCTAAAACGCTGATCTCTGAGGCTAACTTTTTGCTTCTGGACGAACCTACCAACCACCTGGATATGCAGTCGGTAAGTATTCTTATTCAGGCCCTTGAACAGTATGAAGGTACGTATGTAGTCATAAGCCACGATAGACACTTTGTAAGTCATGTAGCTAATAAGATCTGGTTTATAGAAGATTATCAGATTAAAGAATATCCTGGTACCTATGACGAGTTTGAAACATGGTATGCAGAACGTGAGAAAAATAAAGCTACACAGGTGGCTCCTGTAGAAACAAAATCTGTTACTACCAAGCCTGTTACCAGTAAACCCATATCTGCTGACCCTACTGTTACTAAAAATCTTCAGAAAGCGAATCGCCGTGTAGAAGAGTTGGAGAAGAAAATTGCAGAATTGGAAACACAAAAACATGATCTGGAGCATCAGATGGCTCATTTCTCCGCTGAGAATAATACAGAAGAAGTTACCAGAATCTCAGGAGTATATCAACAGGTAATGCAGACAATAGATAAAACGATGGAAGATTGGGAAATGGCAACACTGGAAGTAGAAGAATTGGAAAAAAAGCTAGCATAGTTATAGCATAAAGTCTGATGCGAAGCAAGAAACTTGTATCAGACTTACTCCTTTATTTTCTTTTGAAGTTGAGTTTTGGCAGAGGAATATCTTCGCATCAGACTTTTTTCTACTCCAATAATATCAGCCCAGGGTTGAAACAGACTTAATGCCTCTGCTGTATTTATCCGATTGTCTATATTTGTCACTTTATCAAAAATAAGGGTACGAGTCCATAGCTTGTACTCCTCCTGATAATTGTATACTTGTGCAATAGCATGGATAGTCTCAAAATCAAGTCCTTGGAGTGTATTGCTAATCAGACCAGACTGGTACACAGAGTTCTCCAAAGGAGGAATATAGATACCTTTCCATCCAGAAATTAGTTGAAATCCTCCACTTTTCCAGAAGCCTGCTTGTAATCTATCTTTACCAAGTGTATGATATAACTCCTGGCTTGTTTTCAGAACGTGTTCACGATACGCCAGAGATTGTTGTAATTTTTGCTGGTTGGAGTCAATCTCCATAGACAGGTTTTTAAGAAAATCTTTTTGTTTAATCGTTTCATTATGTTGTTCATTCCAGTTGCTGGCAACAATACCCAGATACACACCTGCTGTAATAAGAACCAGTTCTCCTAATAGCTTAACTATACCTTCTTTGATGTTTTGACCTATGGACATTGGTAGTTTAAAATGTTTAGACGAATTTGGCCGAATATAATTATTTGAACATAAAAACTACAGTTATTCGTAATGCATTTATAATGTAATAGTCTCAATATCATGATAAATAAACATAAAAATACTATTGTTACCCCTTGGTATATATTTCTGGATATAGATGGAGTATTGATTACAACACCTATCTGGAAGCCGGATGTGTTGCATGAGGATGGGTATTCAGATTTTCGCCAGGACTGTGTAAAGAATTTCAATGAACTGGTGCAACAAATAGATGCTCGCATTGTGGTTACTTCTTCACGCAGGCATACCAAAAACAGAGACGAACTAGCTCTTATATTTCAAAACAGAGAAATTTACACTCCAATAGAAGCATTATTGCCCATATATACAGAAGCAAATAATAGAAAAGAAGAATTAACGTTATTTATATTACAGAACCGGTATGAGAAGTACATTATTGTAGATGATGATTTGTCATTGCATGAACTTGAACCAACTATAAAGCAGAATTGTATAATTACAACCTATTCCAAAGGATTTGATAGGGAAGCTTTGGCTACTGCACAATTGCTCATTTCAGGCTGATAGTGATAATATCATCATTTCAGATACATTTCTTTGTATTCCTGATTTACTTCGCTACCTTTGCAACCTTTTGTAATAAATAGAGGTTTTATACTGAAAATCTATTGTTTTTAAACTGACAAAACACTCCAAAGGTGTTTGTAATTCCTACCTATGAAGCTCTCTGAGTTTAAGTTTGATCTTCCTGCGAGCCTGATTGCCAATTATCCTGCCGAAAATCGGGACGAAGCTCGGCTTATGGTTGTTAATCGCCAGACCAAAACTATCGAACATCGCGTGTTCAAAGACATCATCGACTATTTTGGTGATGGTGATATGATGGTGGTGAACGATACTAAAGTATTTCCTGCCCGTTTGTATGGTAACAAAGAAAAGACAGGGGCAAAAATTGAGGTTTTCCTATTACGGGAATTAAATCGTGAAGCTCATTTATGGGATGTACTTGTAGATCCTGCACGTAAAATTCGTGTAGGTAATAAGTTATATTTCGGAGATGGAGATTTGGTTGCCGAGGTGATCGATAATACTACTTCCCGTGGCCGTACTATTCGTTTTTTGTATGATGGTACTCCGGAAGATTTCTATCATACAATTGAATCATTGGGTGAAACCCCGCTGCCAAAAATTATCAAGCGGAAGGTAGAACCTGAAGATCGTGACCGCTATCAGACTATTTTTGCTGAAAATAAAGGAGCTGTCGCTGCTCCAACTGCTGGCTTGCATTTTACCAAGCAGGTTGTACGTCGTCTGGAAATCAAAGGTGTGCATCTGGCTCCCATTACATTGCATGTGGGTTTAGGTACATTTCGTCCGGTAGATGTAGAAGATTTGACCAAGCACAAAATGGATTCTGAAAACTTCAATGTACCTGCTTCTACAGCAGATGCAGTAAATGTGGCACTGGACAATAAAAAGAAAGTATGTGCTATTGGCACTACTACCATGCGTACACTTGAATCCTCTGTATCTGCTAATGGACGTTTGAAGCCTAATCAGGGATGGACAGATAAGTTTATCTTTCCTCCATATGATTTCAAAATTACCAATGCAATGGTAACTAACTTCCATCTGCCTGAGTCTACTTTGTTTATGATGACAGCAGCTTTCGGGGGATTTGATTTTATCCATCATTGCTATCAGACTGCGATCAAAGAAAAATATCGTTTCTTTACCTATGGTGATGCAATGCTGATTCTATAAATTATAGTAAATCCGTTCTTCTGCTTAGTAAGAGGAACGGATTTTTTGTATTTCTAAAGGTTTTAGTTGCCTGATCATGAAAACCTTAGCTCTGTATTTCTCTCTTCTGACAATTGGTATTATCTGTTCTTCGTCAGTTCCTGCTAATACTACTCCTAAAAAACTTTCTATTGATTATTGCGAGGTCTATGGTGCCATTTATCTGGAAAAGGATCGGTCTTTTGCAGATGTGCGTGTATATATCGAAGAAAGTGAAGGATTAGCTAAAATGCAGGTCTTTAAGGAAGATAATGCCTTGTATGCTGATAAACCTGGAATCTGGTATATTACCAAGAACCGTAACCTGGCCAATTATCGTGTCTATATTGAAGAAAATCGATCATTTGCTCAGTTTTCTATCTATTACATTGACAATCCCTCATTTGCTGGCTGCCGGTAACCTATACCGTTTTTGAATAATCTGAGCCATGGCGTTGATTGCTGCATAGGATTCTGGTGTAGTTGTTTTCAAATACTGCAGATGCTATATTTCTTTCTTTATATATATAAACCTGGCTTCTGAAGCCTGTCGTAGTGCTCTCATGATAGATATATGACCACTATCCTTATCTACGACCCAGTTCCAGCCAATCGCAAATGGAGATATACCATAATGTAAAAAATGGAAAATAGAAGGTGTTAACAGTATAGGTTGACTGAGTAAACCTTGTAGTTGACTTTGGAGAAACCGTCCATAATCTGAAAGTTTTTTATATTTATATTATCCGCAGGTGTAAGAAGCTCAAGTTTATAATCAGCGATAGGTGCTAACGGATGGAGGTTTTCATCATGACCTCAGGTTTGATTTCTATCTGTCTGGTTTGGATAACCGGGCTGAATGTCTATTTCGAGTATGAATCCCAATGCTGTTATCAATTGTTCCCATGTTTTATTGCTTGCTTTTCCAGTATACAGGCTGCGAGTATATGGCCGCATTACTGACTTGAGGTAATTCATTTGATAAAGTAGGTAGTTGTTGTAGTATCCAGGATGCAAGCTTTCTTCGTTGTTCTGTTGACTTACCTGTAAGAGTCATTTTGGAAGGAAAAGAATCTGTAGAACTAAGTGGAATAAGTTTTATCTGTGAAGATAACAGACTTTATAGTGTAGTACCTGAGTATGTGTTGTTACTGGCAGCTTTTGGGTTGGGGAAGATTGAGAAAAAGGATGTATTCCATTCAATCTTATGCTGGCTAACAAGCAAGGCTGCAATCATTCCTGTAATACCTTTCGTGTTAGATACAAGATAAAATTGATCGTTACTAGTAGCTATTGATATAATATCCAATCGCTTTTTACCTATTGCCTGTATATCTACAATCCGATCAGAAGAGGCTACAACATAAGCTGGTTCGGGTACTTGATACCTGGAGCGGATGCTATCGGCTGAGCTTTTTAAGGATTGACTATTGGCAAAAATGGAGATAAGAGAAAAAATTGAGGTGTGGAGGTAGTGTTTGCTCAAGCTATGAATGAGAAAAGTTGGAAAAATCTTACTATCCCATAAGACACCTTAGAGAACAAATAGTACCAATAAGCAGTATAATGTTTTTATTCTACTGAGGAGAAAGAAGAACTTTGTTTTTTTACGACAGAAAGTGTTGTGAATAATTAGTTGAGATGCCCACCGCTTATCTAAAAATCACTTATGTAAGTTTGTGACACTGAACGTGTTGGATACTGTCTTATAAATTCTAATTTTTGTAATTGGCAAAAAAATACTATACAAACCCTTACCACATTGGATTTCATTGAGTTAAAAGTTTTCGTATCGCCTGAATGGGCAGAGATTATTATCGCCGAACTAGCTGAAATTGGCTATGAATCGTTTGTAGAGTTCGACGAAGGCATTATTGCCTATGTACAAAAGTTGCAGTTTAATGAAGAATTATGGCAGTCAGTTGTTGAAAAATACACTGATTTTGTGACAATTGACTATACAATTGCAGAGATGCAACGTAAGAATTGGAACGAAGAGTGGGAAAAAAATTATCAACCTATTGTAATCGATGATCAATGTATTGTAAAAGCATCATTTCATCAGATTGAAGAAAAGTATCCCTATGAGATCACTATCAACCCTCAGATGTCATTTGGTACAGGGCATCATGAAACTACTACACTGATTCTTCAAAGTCAGTTACAGTTAGAACATGAAGGATTAAAAGTGATGGATGCAGGTAGCGGAACAGGTATTCTGGCTATTATGGCTCAGAAAAGAGGTGCAGTTCTGATAGATGCTTTTGATATAGATGAATGGGCGGTAACCAATGCTGTAGAAAATTGTCAGTTGAACCAATCTGACAAAGTTCGCGTACAGCAAGGAACGATCTCCACTGTACAACTGGAAGATGTTTACGATATTATATTGGCTAACATTAATCGTAATATTTTATTGGATGAAATGCCATTGTATGCCAGTAAGTTAACAACCAATGGTACATTGTTGCTAAGTGGTTTTTATGAACAGGATATCCCTGAACTTGAAAAAAGAGCTAGTGAATTTCAGTTAATTAAGAAACAACAGACCTCAAAACACCAATGGGCGTCTTTGTGGTTTGAAAAAAGATAAGTAGTAAAAAGAAGCTCTCTGCCATAAGTTGCTCTTAGCGCAGAGAGCAAATACGTTTGTGAGTATACCAGCTAGTGCAAAAAAACGTTTAATAAAGAAACGAATCTTAGATGAAAAAGAAAGTTTACATTCTTCTCGTATTCAATCTGTTAGCAACCATACTAACATATGCGCAGTCTTTTAAAATTTCGGACAAACAGGAAGAGTTTGTAGCGGATGTGTCTAAGATGCTGGCAAGCACTAAAAACGAAAAGCTAACTCAACTGGGTTCTGACTTTGGAACGGCCTGGAATAGCCTGAATGATGCCCAGCGAACCAAAATAATAGCTATTACACAGAAAATGAATGTGAAGAAATACCGTGTCTCTCCACATTATGAATCATTATTTGGAACTCTGACTTATGCAATTACGAAAGAGAATACACCTGCTGATGAATATTCCAAGCTATTAAATGTGATAGAAAAGTCAGTAAACCAGTATGATGGTAAAACACTGGGAGAAGTTTTAAAGAATATGTCTGTATTCTTTGAGAATAAAGCATTGTATAGCACACACTATAATAGTTTGCTGGTAAATGGTGGAAGTTATACGTTTGAGTTTATTGGAGAGGCAGCTCCTTCTGAAGTATTGCCTCCTGCTGAAGAACCAAAAGAAGAAAAAAAGATAGAAGAGGCGGTGGTTGAAACGCCTAAAAAAGATGACAAGAAAACCCCTGCAAAGAACACAGTTACAAAGAATACCGCTAAGCCCAAAAAGGCTGATGACGGTTGGGGATCATTTGATGATAAGCCAGCTGAAGATGCCAGCAAAAAGAGCGCAGATGATGGATGGGGATCGTTTGATTCAAAGGATGATAAGAAAACCGCTAATAAAACAAATGATGATCCTTGGGCATCTTTCGATGACAAACCTAAAACAAGTTCAAAAAACAAGACTAAAACAGCGAATACGAACAATAAATCTACAGCACAGGCTAAACAAAATGATGGATGGGGGGAGGCACCTGTAGAAGAAAAGAAACCGCAAACAGATGATTGGGGTACTCCGGCTACAGATTCTGAACAAAAATCAGATGCGAATAGTGGATGGGGAGATAATTTCCAAACACCTGAGAGTACGTTTCTACAATCTGCTTTGCCTCAGGTTTCCGGACCTGTACTGGTGTTGACAAAAGTAGACTTTACATTTATCAGTCCACACGATTCCGCTGCTCTGAAAGAAACAAGCGGATCTGTAATGTTGCAAACTGGTACTTTTGTTGGTAAAGGTGGAAAGTTTGACTGGAGTACTGCTGGAAAACCAGAGATTTATGTAGAACTAAAAGATTTCAGCTTTAATGTGAAAAAATCTCAGTTAGCAGCAGATAATGTTACTCTGCACTACCCTGAAAAAATAGAGACTCCTGTGCCTGGGGTTTTTCAGTTTGCAAGTAAGAAACATTCTTCTCCTGCAACTGCAGAGTATCCTAAATTTACATCCTTATATAGCAATATTGTCATCAAAGATATTGGACCCAATCTGGTTTACAAAGGTGGATTTTCATTGTCTGGCCGGAAAATGTCCAGCAAGTCATTATATGGCAAGATGTGTAGTTTGAGTTATGTGAAAGATGGACAGACAAAGTTTAAAACGCGGGGAACTCAATACGAATTTCAGGATTCTACTATTATTGGTCAACAGGTTAGCATGACTATACCTATGCGTCGGGATTCTATTTTTCACCCTGCAGCACGAATGACATACAAACCGTTTACAAAACAGTTGCGGTTAAATCAGAAAAATGATGGTTTTCAGAATACTCCTTATATCAACTCATTCCATAAAGTAGATATCGTTATGGATGGGTTGCAATGGAACCCTGACAGCAGTGAGATCAATTTCTATACATTGAATGCTCGTATGGAAGTGCCTGGTATTCTGGAATCTCATGATTTCTATGATTCTACACGGTATTTTGATTTGCGTGGCATGTATTCTTTCCATCCACTGCAAATATTAGCTTCACAAGCGAAAAAGGCCAAACGTACTACTTTTACTATTACAGAACTAGCTACCACATATAAGCTTAATCCGTCTGTAGTGCGTAATGCGATGATTCGGATGATGCAGGGTGGTTTTGTGGATTATAATTCTGATATGGATGAGGTGCGTATGACGCGTAAAGGAGATCATAACGTGTTGGCAGGTAATAAAAAACGTGACTATGATAGCTTTGTTATCAATTCCTATATTAAGGATAAACCCAATGCGTCCCTGGATCTTCAAACCAATACACTGACGGTAAGAGGGGTGGAGAAATTCCCATTGAGTGAAAAACTGGAGGTATATGTATTGCCAAGAAGTAAAGAAATTCAATTGCTTAAAGACCGTAACTTCCTGCTGGAAGGCGAAGTACAGGCTGGTAACTTCCGCTTTAAAGGATCTGGATTCTCCTTCCTGTATGACGAATTTACTGTGGAGATGAACCAGATTGATACTATTCTCTTTACCCCAAAAGAAGCTAAGGGCAAATCAGACAGTGTGCAGTTAGGATCAGAAATCCGGTATTCTGCAGGAACATTATATATCAATAAACCAGATAACAAAGCTGGTTTGAGAGATTATCCCGAATACCCACGTCTGAATGTACAATCAGGTGCTGCAATCTATTTTGACCAGAAAGACCGTATCAATGGTTCGTATAACCGAAATGTGCGTTTTGAGGTTCCAAGTATTACACTGGACAGTTTGAACTCAAAGAACCCCGAATACAAGGGTACATTCTATTCGGATGGTATATTCCCGGAATTCGAAGAAGATCTTATTGCTATGTCTGATAACTCTCTTGGGTTTAAGCATAAAGTTCCGTCAGGCACCTATCCTCTTTTTGGTAGTGAAGATAGCCGTATGATCTTTGCCGGAGATCTGGTTATGGATCGCAAAGGCTTACGAGCTTCTGGACGCATTGATCACCTGAATACTACTTTGACAGCCAAAGATATTATCTTTACCCCTGACTCTGTATTTGCGCGGGGCCCTCAGGCAGATATTAAAGCGGCTACTTTAGGAAGTGTGGCTGTACCAAAAGCGACTGTAAAAGATTTTAAGCTGACGTGGAAAGCCAAAGTGGATAGTATGATGATATCCAGTACTAAGACTCCTTTTGAAATCTATAAAGAGACAGGTGCATCCTTTAGTGGTACTATGGTTGTACGACGAAATGGTTTGTTTGGTGATGGACAGTTTGATAGACCTGACTCAGACATAAACTCTCCTTCATTTTCTTTTGAAAAAAATAAATTCAGTGCTGGTGATGCAGAGTTTCGTATTAAATCCAAGACTCTGACTAAACCGTCATTACTTGCCAACTTTGTAAACGTTAACTTTGATATGGGCAAAGGGATGGTAGAAATCAAGACCAGCACAAACCCTGATCTCATTGGTTTTGCCAGTCTGGAGTTCCCTTATTGTGAGTATAAGACATCTATTCAGGAAGCTACCTGGTTGCTTGACAAAAAGTTAGTATTCATGAAGGGGGATGTGAAGACTTCTACATTTACATCCAACAATCCGCAGCATGAAGGACTGACATTCAATGGTAGTGTGGCAGGTTATAATATTGATAAAATGACATTGAGTATATCTGGTATTCCATACATCGTTTCTGCTGATGCCCGGATCTATCCAAGCAAAGGAACAGTAATGATTACTGAGAATGCTAAAATGCAACCTTTGTCAAAAGCTGTACTGACACTGGATACAACAACCTCTTATCACAAGCTGGTTGACGGTGAAATTCAGATCTTGTCTCGTAAAAAGTTTGCAGGTAACGCAACATACGCCTATACCAACTTTGAAGGAAAAACCTTTAACGTAAAAATGCGTGACTTTGAAACACGTACAGAAGAAGCAAAACGTAAGAAGGATGCACCGCTTGAATATACAGCTGCTACGGGTATTGTCGATGAAGATGATAAGTTTTATCTGACATCCCGGATGTTGTTTAAAGGAGCTATCACTATGAAATCTCCTCGAAAATACCTGGATCTCGATGGCTTTGTGAAGCTGGACTTAAAATCTACCAGTAGTCTTGCTGACTGGATTTCTTACAAAAGTAAGCCAGAGGATGAAGGGGTAACAATTACTGTAGATGAGAATCTGAAGAGTGGTGAGACACAGATGACTGTGGGTGTGCATGTTGATAAAGAAACATCTTCTGTCTATACTACCTTTATTTCTGCCAAGAGCCATGCAGATGATAAAGACATTCTGATGGCCAAAGGCCAGCTTACAAACAATGATGAAGGAAACGAATTTAAGGTTGTTGATCCTGAAAGAGCTAAGAATAACAAATATGCAGGAAATCAATTCATATTGGATGATAATACAGGTAAGATCCGATTGGAAGGAAATCTGAGGCTGTTTGAAGATCCGGGAAATTATCTGCCTGTCTCTTCAGGAAGTGGGGAAATTGACCTCAAAACCAATAAATACACCTTCAATACTCTAATGGGATGGAATTTCCCTACATCGACTCAGATCTATGATGAGATGGCAGCAGGAATTCTGGAAGCAAAAGAAAATGAAGGGGTAGGGCAGGAGGCTGCAGAAGATAATAAAGAAAGATTCCTGATGAAGATTGCCCAGATTATTGGTGAGAAAGAAACACAGTACTGGAAAGACAAACTGACTATTGAATATATTCCAATGCCTCAGATTTCCAAGCGATTTGCGCTACCATTGGTATTGTCTAATGTGGATCTGCTGTGGAATGATGAATCTAAAAGTTTTGGTAGTGTAGGTAAAATCGGTGTATCAAATATTGGAAACAACGACATCAACTCTGCTTTTGATGGTATGGTTGAAATCCGCAAAACAGCTGAAGGTGACCAGGCTACTATTTATCTGGAGATTTCATCTGATAAATGGTATTATATGAACTATCAGCAAGGCCAGTATTCATTGCTTTCTTCTGATGAGAACTTTAATTCAGTAGTTTCTTCCAAAGGAAAAGGAGGAAAATCATTCACTGTAGCTTTGGCTACTGAAAATGATGTAAACGGATTTAAAGATCATTTCAATGGTACTCACAATAAAGGAAAAGAAATTCCTAAGAAAGAAAAGTCTGTTGTGAAGAAAGAAGAGCCTAAAAAAGAAGAACCTAAGAAGGAAGATTCTAAGGTTAAAGATAAGGCAGATGAGAAACTGGTAGAAGGGGGAGTGGATGAAAGTGCACAGCCTGAAGGAGAAGAAAACACACCTCCAAAAGAAAATAAGAAGGAGAAAGAAAAGAAAAAGAAATCTGATAAAAAGGCTGACTCTAAAGCGGATACCAAAGAGAAGAAGAAGAAAGAAGAGAAGCCTAAAACTATCGATGAAGAAGAAGAGGATGGTTTCTAATTCTAGCTTATATAACCAAAACGCCCTGGCAGAGATGTCAGGGTGTTTTGCTTTAAGGCATACTTTTTTCATCAGTTATATTTTCTGATTTATTAACTTCTAATGTAGAAAGCTATGTATGCTCAATCCATGCAACCCGCAGAATACGAAAAACTAAAAGATAAAATCAAGGACATTAAAATTGCCATGCTCACTACAATTGACTCTCAGGGTGATTTACGAAGCCGCCCAATGGCAACACAGGAGATGGATGAAAATGGCACTTTATGGTTTTTCACAAGTGATGACTCTCATAAAGTAGAAGAACTGCAGCAAAACAATAAAGTACAGATAAGCTATTCTGATGAGGATGCAGTTACCTATGTGTCTGTTTCCGGAATCGCTGAGTTAACCAAAGATGCTCAGAAAATTAAAGAGCTTTGGTCGGATGCTTTCAGAGCTTGGTTTCCAGGAGGAAAAGATGATCCTCGTTTAGCTTTGCTAAAAATTACTCCTTATAAAGCAGAATATTGGGATAGTCCAGGTGGTAAGATGCAGACTTTGTTCGAAATGATCAAAGGTGTACTGACTGGAGAGCCTGATAAATCCTCCCAACATGAAAAGTTAGGAATCGGTTCTTAAAGATTTCTGGTGGTAATGGTAATGAGAAGCTTATAGCCTAGTAAAATCAGGATATAAGCTTCTTTTATTATGGAATACTATTGCTTTTGTGTTTGACTGGTGAAGGTACTCTCAAATATGCGGTCGGCATTATTGGTTTCAAATCCATCCCGTAGGTGTTCACGTTTGATTTGATCCGGAGGTAAATGGCGAAATTGAGGTAGTACACGGCGTTCTGCAAACTCTACATAACTACCTGATATTTGATGTTTATCGCCCTTAGCAAACTCTGCCTCAATCATTTCTGCCACAGAAGAACTTTGAGCCAATCCTCCATCCGGACTTGTTTTTATCTTGCCACCTGAGTCATTGAGTTTTATGCCAGTATGCTCCAGAAAAGCATTGAATTCAGGCAGCGTGTTGTAACCTTTTTTTAGGTTTTGAACACTGATTGTGTAATGATTCAGATAATATCTGTTGTAAATAACCCAGGCAGCATATTCACTTTCTGCCTGCAAAATCTGATAGTCTTCCCAGGTAGGAGTACGCCAGAGAGGTTTATGCAAAAAAGCATCCACAGCAGCGGGATCATTCAGATCAAGATCATTTACCGGATCTGATTTTACTTCATCTGTATAGCTGGTAATGATCTTCTGAGCAGGCTCCGACAAATCCTGAATACGTAGCTCACTAACAAAGATACGTGGAAAATGAGGCTCAGGTGGAGAAAACCAATAGGCATTCAGCTTCTTTCCCTCAAAATAAAAGTAATCACGTTTCTGATAGCCATAATGCATAAATATCTTCTCAAAAGATTGAATGCCAAGTTGTGGCACTCCCATAGTTCGAAAGGCTATATGGTCATTTTCTATCTCATCGGCATTTTGAATAATTCCCTCATTAACCATGGCATTGAGGATATGATTAACATCCGGAACCCGTTCCTTGTAACGGCGCATAAGTCCGTTCAGAACAAATGTTAAGGTTTCTTTTCGATCTGTACTCATAATGGGATACTGTTTTACTGATCTGAATTATGATATACATATTCCGGAATCTATTTCCGGAATATTCTGAATTTATTTGAATAGAGTACCGTTAGAAGTTGCCAGAAAGAGGTCAAAAGGAATATCTTCTTGTTTAAGGAAGCCTTTTTGTGGCAATGATTCATTAGCTACCATTTCCACAACTGCCGCCACAGAGGCTGCTGTTGTCCATGATATAGCGCGCCAGTGCTGGCCCTCTATTTGCTTAGGATAATATGCCTGATAAAATTCCTCGCGTTCAATTTTATCATCCTTCCATCCTTCTACCACTGTATACACATAAACCACATCTTCCTGTACAGGAGGTTTCGCATTGGTTAAAATATTTTCGATTAGTTGTCGGTCGTCTTTCATGATTAGTTCATACAACATAAACTTCATGAGTTTAGCATGTCCGGGATAACGAATCGTCTTGTAATTAAGTGTATCAACTCTACCTTCATAGGTTTCACACATAGTTCCTAACCCACCTGATGTACTGAATGCCTCAAATTCCTGTCCTTCTATATTAATAACTTCTATGCCATCCAATGAAGGAACCATTTTACGGACACCATTATGGATCACTTCAGAGTCATTAATATATTCATTGATCACACCCGCCGGAGACCATGTAAATGAATAACCAAGTAGCCCGTTAGGATAACGTGGCAGAGCACCTACACGTAGCTCCATATCGCGGAGTTTGGTAAAACGTTTGGCCAGATCTGCTCCAATAATACCTATTAATCCGGGAGCCAACCCACATTGTGGGGCCATAATAGATTTAGAGGTTTTTGCCATCTCCCGAATGCTATTTGTTGTAGGAACATCTTCTGTAAGGTCAAAATAATGTATACCCAATTGGTGAGCAGTTTGCGCGATAGGCAGATTGAGATTATAGGGAAGGCAAGATACAACTGCATCAAATCCTTTAAGGGTGTTCTGCAGAAATGTATGATCTGCAACATCACCTTGCAGAATATCAAAAGGAAGAGGATATGAGTAATGAGGCTTATTTTTATCAAGACCTGTCACACTAAAACGTTTACTTAAAAGTACACCGACCAGTGAGCCTACTTTGCCCATGCCGATTACCAGGACATTTTTCATGGTTTTAGGGATATTAATTAGTAATTGGATAAATGATACAAATAGGTAGAGCAATACTATATTCAGTCTATCCAAAAAATAGATGGAAAGTAGACTGTTATCTAATTATAGTAGGTTGCCTGGAAAATGTTATGTGTTTATAGAACCATGATTGTCTTCATGGTATATACAGACGAGCTTTCAGTCTTTTATTGGAATAAAAGAACTAGCACTGCGAAGATAGGACAGACGTGCCAGATCAGACTGTAGTTCGGGGTTCAAGAACAATAAATGTAGATTAGATTAACACTATATCTACAAATTTATACATTAGACTTTAGCTTGCAAGTATCCTTATGGGAATTTAAAAGAAAAGCCTTCCTGAAAATTATCATTCAGGAAGGCTTTTCTTAGTAAGAAGATTGAAAATACTATTTTTTGATTTTCAGTTTTTCTCCAATCGAAACGCTGGGAGTTGTTTTATTATTCCACTCTAATAGTTTTTCAACAGTTACTCCATAGGCTTTGGCAATCTTGTAAAGTGTATCACCAGGCTTAACCTCATATTCTGTAACAGACACACTGGATGTTGGTTGAGTTTTGGTTGTATCTACACTATTTTTAGTGGTTGATTGTGCTCGAATAGATAATGCCTGACCAATTTGCACTCCATCTGTCTCTGCCAGATTATTCCATTGGCGAATCTCTGCAACAGAAACACCATAACGACGACTGATTGAATATAATGTTTCACCTGCCTGCACAGTATGTGTAGTTGTTGAAGCTGCTGGCTTGGAAACCGTTGTTGGTTTGGTTATTACAGGAGCCGATGTATTGGTTGTGATAGGTGTTTCATCTCCTACAATAAGTCGTTGTCCAATAGATAAGCTAGCTGTTTCACTAAGGCTGTTCCATTGGCGCAGTTGTGCTACACTTACTTTATACTGACGTGCAATAGAGTAAAGTGTTTCGCCTGCCTGCACATTGTGTGAGTTTACCAGAACCACTTCTTCAGTTTTAGGCTGTGTTACCACCGTCGGTTCTTGTTTTACTGGTTCATTTTTTGGAGGCGTTACTACTATAGGGGCAGATGTCTCTTGGTTTGTTGGCGTTGGTTTGGTAACAACAGGTGGAGTCACTACAGGAGAAGTATTTTGTTGCTCAGTCTGAGGACTGGTAACCACAGGTTGCTTTTCTTCTGGTGTAGTAACTGGCGTAGTCGGAGTAACGGTAGGTTGCTTTACTACTGGAGTAGTTGATTTTACTGGTTCCTTAACAACAGGAGTAGTTGCTGGTTTGGGAGTAGGTCTTGGAATATTACGTATCTCAACTGGCTTACTGGATGGCCTGCGAAAACGTAACCAGAGAATACGGCCATGTTCCAGCTTTTCGTTGTCTCCCAAACGGTTCTTGGTTTTCAGCGATTTTTCACGAATACCATATTTTTGAGAGATCTCCCACAACGTTTCGCCCTCAATCACAGTGTGAAAATGTAGTTTAGCCTTATTTCGTTTTTTCTTCAGATAATATACTTTCCCTGATACTATGGCATCATTAGATTTTAAATCATTATAGGTCATAAATTTCTCAATGGAAAGATGCCCTTTTTCTGCCAGAGTCATGATGTTATCATTACTTGCTGCCATTATACCGGCTCTGCCATTGATTTCATAAAATATAGTTTCTTTCTTTTTCAGCACAGGAAACTTAGAGCTCTGACGAAAATCGGCTTCTACTTCATGACTATACTCATAATTAAAGATAGAAGTTTTAGTTGTTGTCGTAGGACTAGTAGTTGGAGCAGGTTTATTGGTAGATGCAATAACATCTGCCTGGCTGGCAGGTACAGGAACAAGGATGGTATAAGGTTTATCCTCGGGTACTCTGCGTGAGCTTAACCATTTATTATAGAGAGCCAGCTCTTCTTCCTGTATATTAAATGTACTGGCAATGTCAGATAGTTTTTGACCACCTTTGCAAGGGTATTCTGCTAATACCAGAGAAGATGAACTTATAGCAGCTGATTTTTCAAAGGCAATCTGATGGGCCAGAAATTTGAGGATATACCAGTGGGTATCTTTATCTATTTCCATACGGGTAGCTCCTTTATCGCCTTCTCCTACAAGGTTCTTAGCCCCTGTCAATCCGGTATTATAAGCCATAAGAGCATACAACCAGTTATCAAAAAAGAAATTGTTGCGTTTTAAGTAACGTGCCGCTGCCCGGGTAGATGCCACAATATGTTTACGTTCATCTACGTCGCTATTTACTGCTAATCCCATTTCAAGGGCGGTTTCGCGTTTAAACTGCCAGAACCCTACTGCATTGGATGTTGAGACAGCATCTGCTATCAGATCGCTTTCCTGAATAACCAGGTATTTGAAATTATTGGGAAGTCCTTCCTCTGCTAATACTTTTTCAATTAAAGGAAAATACATCCGGATACGTTCCAGTTTAGCTTCGGCATGTTTACCGGGTTTGGTAAGGCGATCCACATCTGTACTAATCTTATCACGAATGTTGTCCTTTATTTTCAGACGTATACCTGCAAAGTCGAGTTGCTCAGGTATGTCTGCTGCATGAAGGGTGATGAAAAAAGACGAAAGAAAGGAGAGGAGGACTACTGGAAAGTATTTATTCATGTTGAAATGTGGTTGCATTGTCATGAAGTGGAATGTTTTGCTCAAATCACGCTCAGAATTATAAACACCTGTATTGAGCAGGTATTGATTAGTTAACGGCAAAGATACAGGCATTCTGATAAAAATATACCACAACTTTTGGGTTGTGGTATATTTCAGTGATTATTTATTCCTGAATAATTAACGTTTTCTGGCAACAGACAATCCATCCCTGATTGGGAAAAGAACATTTTCGACCCGCGAGTCATTTTGAATCATTGTATTAAAAGCAAGCATGTTTTGCAGATCTTTGTCCTTCTTGGCTGTGGGATCTGCTACCTTGCCACTCCATAACACATTGTCAGAGATAATAAAACCACCTTGCCTCACTTGTGGTAAAACCAGCTCATAATACGTATGATAATTCAGTTTGTCTGCATCAATGAATACCATATCCCAGGTTTCTTTCAGTGTGGGAATAATATCCACTGCATTGCCAATCTGGTAGTTGATTTTTTTTTCAAGTCCTGCCTCTGAAAAATATCCACGTACTCTGGTTTCAAGTTCTTCGTTGATATCCAGTGTATATAATAAACCATCCGCTGTAAGTCCTTCAGCCAGACAAATAGCAGAATATCCTGTATAGGTACCTATTTCCAGAATACGCTTAGGCCGCATCATATGTGAGAACATAGAAAGTACACGACCCTGCAGATGTCCTGATAACATTCGTGGCATTAACACACGGGCATGAGTTTCACGATTGATGCGTTGCAACAATTCAGATTCAGGTGCACTGTGCGCCTCGACGTATTCGGAAATAGCTTCAGGTAGAAAATCCATATGAGTAATGATTAATCTTCTTCAGGTAAATACAATAACTTACTCCATTCATTTTCATTTAGCATTTCATTCGCCAGATCCTGAAGTTGTTCCGCTGTAATAGTACGTATTTGTGAAAAAATCTCTGGTAGAGACTCAATGCGTTCTGTATCCAGCAAACTCTTCGCCATCATTAGCATAAAGTTTAGATTGCTTTCCTCAGACATGGCTAACTGTCCCATCAATTGTTCCTTAGCAGTATGAAATTGCAGTGTTCCCATCTTTTTGTCCCGCAACAGCTTTAGCTCCTTACTAATCAATGATAAGCTTTTCTGTAATTGCTTGGGTTCTGTACCAAAGTAAATAGCCATCAAGCCTGTTTCCAGAAAAGGAGAATAGCTGGCTTCAACAGAATACACAAATCCATGCTTTTCACGTAATGCGAGGTTCAGACGTGAATTCATGCCAGGTCCTCCCAGTATGTTTACCAGCATATAGAATGGCAAACGGTTGGAATGGTTTAATGGATAGGACGTCCTGCCAAGAGCACATTGCGCCTGAGTAATCGCCCGTTTTTTGGTAATCTGCTGAGGTGTAAAGTGTAAAAACGGCTCACGCTGACGCTGAGATGTATAGCTTGGAATGGGTGCCAGATACTTGTCGGCCAGTTTTTTTATTTTACTAAATGGAATATTACCAATAGAAGAAAATATGACTCTGGATGTATTTAAGTTTTCAGCAATAAATTTCTTGAAGTCTTCCCGATGAAAGGATCGTACGCTTTCATTGGTGCCAAGAATATTAAATCCCAGCGAGTGATTTTCAAAAACAATAGCATCAAATTCATCCTGAATAGAATCTTCAGGAGAATCATAGTACATCGCCATCTCTTCCAGAATCACATTTCGTTCCCGTTCTATCTGTTTTTCCGGAAAGATAGAGTCAAAAGTTATATCTGTCAGTAGCTCAAATGCTTTCTCATAATGATTATCCAGTACAGATGCGTGAAAAGAGATCTTTTCCTTTGTTGTAAAAGCATTTAATTCGCCTCCTACTGCTTCCAGTCTATTAAGTATGTGAAAGGATTTTCGCTTTTTGGTCCCTTTAAAGGCCATATGTTCCCAGAAGT
Source organism: Xanthocytophaga agilis (assembly GCF_030068605.1). NCBI lineage: Bacteria > Pseudomonadati > Bacteroidota > Cytophagia > Cytophagales > Rhodocytophagaceae > Xanthocytophaga > Xanthocytophaga agilis. The sequence goes on along the minus strand of NZ_JASJOU010000005.1, from coordinate 123,890 downwards.
GGGCAATCCCTTGTTGATGGGGTTTTTCATCACGACTACCAATGTCTAGTGTAAAACCACAGTGGGCTATCTTGGTATGTGTGACTTGTTTGTGTACTACCCTAATGCCATTAGGCAGGGTATAAATATCATATTCTTCCATGTATTACTACTCTCTTTGCAAAGATAAGACTTTCTCGGTCTTATTGATCTTCTTTTCAAGAACGTAATCACTAAAGGAAAAGTTTTCTCCGAAAATAGTACCTTTGAATCCTTATACGGTATTGTACAGGACACGAATATAGTTTCATGGCGGCTTCATTTCTTATTATTCAGACGGCATTTATTGGGGATGTTATTCTGGCAACAGGTGTAATAGAAAAACTAAAAAAACACTATCCGGATGCTCGGATTGATTTCATGGTTCGCAAGGGAAACGAGGGCATTGTTAAAGATCATCCTTATTTGAACACTGTCTATATCTGGGATAAGAAAGGAGGTAAGTATAAAAACCTATGGAAAATTTTGAAACAAGTGCGCCATCGGAAGTATAGCTATGTAATTAACCTGCAACGATATGCGACTACAGGTTGGTTTACAGTATTCTCAGGTGCAGATACTACGATAGGCTTTGATAAGAATCCTCTTTCACGTTTTTTTGACAAAGCAGTTCCTCATGTATTTGATGGCAAGCATGAGATAGAACGCAATCATACCCTAATACAGGATTTGACAGATACCATTCCTGGAAAGCCTCGGTTATATCCAGCTGTGGTCGATTTTGAGATTGTAGCTCCCTGTAAAAAGCAGCCATACATCTGTATTGCACCTACTTCCGTATGGTTTACCAAGCAGTTTCCAGAAGATAAGTGGATGGAATTGATCCAGCAGCTCTCAAATACATATTCTGTGTATTTATTAGGTGCTCCCACTGACTGGGATATCTGCGAAAACATTCGGGTTAGTAGTCAGCAGGGAAATGTATATAATCTGGCAGGGAAGTTATCTTTGCTGGCATCAGCAGCACTAATGCAGGATGCTGTTATGAATTATGTAAATGATTCTGCTCCTATGCACTTATCATCAGCGATGAATGCACCTGTTTGTGCTGTATATTGTTCAACGATACCTGGATTTGGGTATGGCCCATTGTCAGATCGATCATTTGTTATAGAGGTAGAAGAAAAGTTGGCTTGTCGACCGTGTGGGTTACATGGACACAAAGCTTGTCCGGAAGGACATTTTAAGTGTGCCAGAAATATTGAGATTCGTCAGTTGAGAGTAGGACAAGTAGATAGTAGTGTATAGAATTAAACTATTTTAATTCCAGTAATTCACAGGACTTTTCTGCGGCAGCTTGTTCCGCTTTCTTTTTGCTGTAGCCACTTCCGGTCGCAAATGGTTCACCATCTACAACCACTTGAGCTATAAATTCCTTGTTGTGGACAGCTCCTCTTTCTTCTACTATCTCAAAATGAACTTTCTTATTAGCACGTTGCGCCCATTCAATCATAATACTTTTATAGTTCTGATTATTCTGAACTATATTCTCCAAATCAAAGTGAGGTTTGATTAAACGTTTGATAATAAAGCGACGGGAGAACTCAAACCCTTTATCGAGATAAATTGCACCAACCAATGCCTCCAATGCATCTCCATACATGGATTTATGAGTCAGGGCAGTACGTTTATGACCATCAAATACAATCAGCTTATTGAGTCCGATCTTTTTCGCCACATTATTAAGTGATTCCCGGTTCACAATACGGGAGCGTATTTCTGTAAGAAAGCCTTCTTCTTTAAATGGGAATTTTTTGAACAAAAAGTCCGCAATAACAGCTCCTAGAATAGCATCACCCAGATATTCCAGGCGTTCATTAGACTCTCTGAATCCATCAGAGTTGATTTCTTTTGCTGCTGAAGTATGTTGGAGTGCCAGTTTGTATAGATACAGATTTTTTGGGCTGCTACCAGTAATCTGTTTGATAGCCTTTACAAGTTGTTTGTCTTTAAGAGAGGAAAATTTGAATAACTCAGAAACAAAACCTAAAACGGAAGGCACAGGCTACGCTTTATTAAGTACGAATAATCACGAAACTATGCTCATGTATATATTCATGCATAAGCACTTAGACAAAGATAAGTAAGTTTATGAAAAAAAATAATATAAGTGCAGCAATAATGTTATTGCTGCGCCTGGAGAATATGAAATTTTATTTGGTAGTCGGTAACTGACTCAGATTTTTTTGAAAATGATAGAGCAGTTATGTCCACCAAAACCGAATGTATTACTTAATACAATATCCAGTTTCCGCTGTTGCGCTTTATTAAAAGTGAAGTTTAATCTGGAATCCAGACTTTCATCATCTGTAAAGTGATTGATCGTTGGAGGGACGGTTTGATGCTGAATTGCCAGCACTGAAGCTACTGCTTCCACTGCTCCTGCGGCTCCCAGTAAATGTCCTGTCATCGATTTGGTTGAGCTGATATTGATCTTATACGCATGCTCTCCAAACATTTTCTGAATGGCAAGTATTTCCTGAGGATCTCCGAGTGGAGTAGATGTACCGTGTGTATTGATATAGTCTATATCTTCTGGTTTCAGACCCGCATCATTTAGGGCATTGCGCATCACATTGTGTGCGCCTAGTCCTTCCGGATGGGGAGCTGTGATATGATAGGCATCTGAACTCATTCCACCACCTACCAGCTCGGCATAAATCTTAGCACCACGCGCTTTTGCATGTTCATATTCTTCCAGAATCAGACATCCGGCTCCTTCACCCAATACAAAGCCATCTCTGTCTTTGTCATAAGGCCGGGAGGCAGTTTCGGGTGATTCATTACGTTCTGAAAGAGCTTTCATGGCATTGAATCCGCCAATACCTGCTTCTGTCACAGCTGCTTCCGAACCCCCGGTGATGGCAATGTCCATTTTTCCCATGCGGATGTAGTTAAAAGAATCTACAATGGCATTGGTAGCTGAAGCACAAGCTGATACTGTAACATAGCTTGGACCACGAAAGCCATAACGGATAGAAATATATCCTGCGCTAAGGTCCGCAATCATTTTGGTAATAAAGAATGGACTGAAACGAGGAGTTCCGTCTCCTACGGCAAATCCGGAAACTTCATCCTGAAACGAGCGAAGTCCGCCTATACCAGATCCCCAGATGACACCTGCCCTATCAACGTCGATGGTGGCAAGATCCATACCTGAATCTTGTATAGCTTCTTCGGCTACTACCATAGCATATTGGGTGAAGGGGTCCATCCTGCGGGCTTCTTTGCGGTCTAAGAACTGCTCAGGGTCGAAGTTTTTCACTTCACAGGCAAACTTTGTGCGGAATTTTGTCGCATCGAACTTGGTAATAGGTGCAGCACCACTTACTCCGTTAGCTAATCCGTTCCAGAATTCGGAAACAGTATTACCAATCGGAGTAAGTGCACCTAAACCCGTAATGACTACTCGTCTCAATTGCATAGAGTTGGTAAATCCGCAGAAGCGAATCGGGATTCAATAGAGGGGTAAAATTATTTTACGTTGGCTTCCAGGTACGTTACCGCCTGGCCAACAGTGGAAATGTTTTCTGCTTGGTCGTCAGGAATGGAAATACCAAATTCTTTTTCGAATTCCATGATCAGTTCGACTGTGTCCAGAGAGTCAGCGCCAAGGTCGTTTGTAAAACTGGCATCAGTTGTCACTTCAGACTCTTCCACACCCAACTTCTCAATGATGATTTTTTTTACTTTTTCTGCTATTTCTGACATTTTTTTGAATTTTAATAGTGAAAACTTGCTGCAAAGAAATGCATTTCAAACTATATTGTCAAACAATTTTTTATTGGTCAGACAATCTTATGACAATAAAAAGAGCTTAACCCATGGGTTTTTCCGGGTTTTGCTCTCTAATACCACCCTGCCTGTTTGTTCATTATTAGGTATAAAAGTACAAGAGCGAAGTATTTTTTATGTTTTTTCTGATTTTTTCAAAAAAACTGAGCAGTTTTGCAGGCCCACTGAAAAAGCCCTAAGTCGTTTGGTAATCAGATGTAATTTGCTAAATAATCATACATGACTTAGGTTTTTGAACGCAAAAAGATATTATTTTGCTGGTCATCTGCTTTTGCACCGGGCCTGGGATTGCTCTATAAATTTATTATTCAAAATAATCCTGTACTACATACTAAATAAATAACGACTAATTGATAAATCATGAACATTCCATTTAACAAAACAAAAGTTATTGCCACTGTTGGCCCGGCATCCAATACCAAAGAAAAATTATTGCAGTTGATTCAGGCTGGTGTTGATGTGTTCCGGCTTAACTTTTCGCATGGAAGCCACGAAGATCATTTGAAAGTGATTCAGTTTGTTAGAGAATTGAATCAGGAACACAAACTAAATATAGGATTGCTACAGGATTTGCAAGGTCCTAAAATTCGTACCCGTGAAGTAGAAAATAATGGAGTAGAGCTACGTGCAGGAAACAAACTGGTTATTACTACTGAGAAAATTATCGGAACCAGCGACCGCATCAGTACTACCTATGTGGAAATGGCAGATGATGTAAATATTGGAGAGCGTATCTTGTTGGATGATGGAAAGCTGGAACTGCGCGTAACAGATATCAATAAGAGTGGAGAGTATAAGGAGGTCATTACAGAGGTAGTATACGGTGGTATCCTGAAGTCTAAGAAAGGTATTAACCTACCAAACACCAATGTATCTATTCCTGCACTGACAGAAAAAGATCGTGAAGATCTGGTATTTGGATTAGAGCATAACCTGGACTGGATTGCTTTGTCTTTTGTACGTACTGCTGAAGAAGTACTGGAGATGAAAGAAATAATCAAGTCAAAAGGAAGAACAAGTCGTGTTGTATCTAAAATTGAAAAGCCAGAAGCCATTGTAAATATCGATGCAATCATTGCTGCCAGTGATGCAATTATGATTGCACGTGGTGATCTGGGTGTGGAGGTTCCTGCCGAGGAAGTTCCTATGATCCAGAAAATGATCGCAGACAAGTGTAATAAATCTGCTAAGCCGGTAATCGTTGCAACACAGATGTTGGAAAGTATGATTACTAGCCCTCGTCCAACCCGTGCAGAGACCAGCGACATTGCCAATGCGGTTATTGATGGCGCTGATACCGTTATGTTGAGTGCGGAAACTGCTTCAGGTATGTATCCTGTAGAAGCAGTACGCTCTATGACAGAAACCATCCGTCAGGTAGAGGAAAGAGCTAATATCTATTTCAAAAACCATGCATATGCACAACAGGTACATGATCAGAACTTCTACAGCAACAATGTAGTTGTAAGTGCTTGCCGTTTGGCTCGTGATACAGATGCTCAGGCTATTGTTGGTTTAACCATGTCTGGTTATACTGCATTACGTATCTCCAGCCATCGTCCAAAATCACAGATATTTGTATTTACATTTGATGAGACATTGTTAAATACATTAAGCCTGGTTTGGGGTATCCGTGCATACTACTATGATAACTCTAAGAGCACAGATGAGATCTTTGAAGATATCAAGGACATTCTGGTAAGAGACGGACATGTAAAAACTGGTGATGTTATTATTAACACAGGAAGTATCCCTGTAAGCCGTAACCGGCATACAAATATGCTGAAACTAAGCATTGTATAAATTTTCTATATTTCGAGTCAGAATTATATAGTGATGTATTTATATACATCACTATATAATTCTGACTTTCTTTTTTTTAAACTGGCAGCTTTTTTGCTACAAGGTGGTATAGGCTAATTTTTAAATGAGCGAAATATGTAGATTTTAAACCGAGCCGAGTTATATGCCTATAAATCAGTCACAATATAGTCAAATCCATGGCTGGAAGATAGGTGGAGGTGTAGGCTAAAAGATGACTTTAAAGCTTTATAAAATTAGGCTATACTACTTCTCATAAAAAATAGTACTTTAGTGATGTTTTTTATCATAATTAATACGTAATACAATGACACTTAACCGCAGAGATTTCCTTAAAATATCCGGAGCTGCTGCTCTATCTGCATGGGCAATGCCTTATGCTCAAGCCACACCAATCAAAAATATTGGAATTCAATTGTATACTCTTCGGGATGTAATCGGAAAGGATACAAAAAATGTACTTACTCAATTGGCGAAAGACGGTTATAAGGAATTGGAGGCGTATGGTATTGATAGTGGTAAGTTCTTTAATTTGTCAGGTGCTGAATTCAAGAAGATAGTAACAGATCTGGGAATGAAAACAATCGGATCTCACGCGTCTCCTGATGTAAAGTTTGACAAAGATGTTAAAGCAGGTTTGGATGCTGTAGCGCCAAACTGGAAGAAAGCAGTAGAAACAGCTAAAGAAGGTGGGTTAACCTATATTACTTGCCCATGGTGGAAAGAAGAGCACCGCAAATCGGCAGATGATTACAAAAAATCTGCAGCAATCATTAACCTGTTGGCTGAATATGCTGTAAAACAGGGATTAAAATTCACCTATCACAATCATGATTTTGAATTTAAAAAATTTGGAACTACAGATTTCTATGATGTATTGTTGACTCAAACTAACCCGAAAGCGGTTAACTTTGAGATGGATTTGTACTGGGTGGTAGCTGCTGGAAAAAATCCGGATGATTATTTTACCAAATACCCAGGACGGTTCCATCAGGTACACGTAAAAGATATGAGTAAAGCTGATAAAACAAAAAATACAGAAGTGGGAAAAGGCTCTATCGACTTTGCTAAGATTCTGAAACTAGCTCCTAAGGCAGGTATCAAACACTTCTTTGTAGAACAGGAAAATAACTATTCACCTGATTCTCTTGCCAGCGCGAAACTGTGTGCCGATTATCTTAAAAAATTCAACTACTAATACGAAAAACGCCCTGATGCTAGTCAGGGCGTTTTCTTTTTATGCTTCACTTTTTTGTTTCTTTTTAGTTGCCTTCTTAGGTGCCGGTGTTTCTTCTGTTTCTGCGCTTACCTTTTCTTCAGATGCTTCAGCTTTCTCCTCTGCTGCAGTAGCCACAGCTTCCTGTTTTTTCAGAATCTCAGGAGCATACTCAAGCAGAATACCATACCAGGTAACCAACTTTTTGATATCTGAAGCATATACCCGGTCTCTATCATAATCAGGAACAGCCGTTCCCATAAAAGATGCCAGTTCTTCAGGACTGGATTTGCCAGATACAGGCAAACCTTTGTCGCCATAATTATCACCCAGGTTGTATAATACATCCTGTAATGGAGTACTTCCTTCGGAGGTATTTGTATAAACAGAAATCTCTGATAATAAAGACAAACGATGTTGAGGTCCTACAATAAAGCGAGTTTTTTGTTTATCCATTGATTCCAGAATCATACCTGTCCGGGTTGGCTTTACCACTTTGAACAAGCCCCCTTTGCCCGAAACTGTAACAATCTCTTTTAATTCCATGATAATCAGATACGTACTTAAAGATTAAGAAAATAGTAAAATAAATTTAACTAATTCGATGATTTGTGATAAACGGATCCTACTGCAATTCGGACTGCAAAGATGTAAAAAATATGGTTTGAAACATAATCAGATACAGGAAAGAAGTAAGGATATTTATACAAACAGAAATATGTAACTTCTTAATTATCTGCATGTTTGTTGCCACATTTCTCCTGTGTGGATATAAATTATTTGTCTTTCACTATTTCTTTACTGATATAGATGGACAGATAGAAACATTTGGTAAGCTTGCCTACATGTGAAAGTTTAATGAAAGCTATATAGCACAGGTTGATTGCAGTAAGATTTTATAACCGATGATAACCCACAAAATTCTTACCAATCTTTTTTGAGTAACGAAGAAACCTGGAAAAACCATCAGGTATGTATTGGAGCTTGATGGCAAACATTTGTAATTTTGCAGTTCTTAGAAATAAACAACTATGAACATTCATGATTTAATCAGGGAAATACAAGATACACTGATAAGTGTACAGAACAGGATACTGGTGTGGTTTGATAAACCCATACAGGAAAGACAATACAAACCAGAAAACGGCGGTTGGTCCATTAACGATATTCTGGAGCATATTACATTAACAAGCCACTTTCTGCTAATCCTTATCGATAAAGGAGCTAGAAAGGCACTTGAGAATATGCAGAAGCAGGATTTACAAGCTGTACTGGAACATTATGCATTTGAACGCAAAAAGCTGGATGAGATAGGCATGTACCAGTCTTTTGAGTGGATTCGTCCAGAACATATGGAGCCAACCGGACAGAAATCAGAGGAAGAGATAAGATCGCTCTTTATTGAACAAATACAACGTTGTGTGACATATCTGAATCAGATGCCTGATGGAGAGGGAGTTTTGTATAAAACAACTATGACAGTGAATAATCTGGGTAAAATAAATGTCTATGAATATATTTATTTTCTGGCAAAACATGCAGAACGCCACATTGGTCAGATGGAGCGCAATGAAAAGGAATATGAGGCTACTATGACATACTAATTGTTCTATCTAGAGAGCCAGACTAAAGAGATATAAATTTTTTCACTAATCTGATTTAAATAGAGTTATAATTATGGCTGGTCACAGTAAATGGGCGAATATTAAACATCGCAAAGGAACTACTGATGCTCGTCGGGGCAAATTATTTACAAGACTAAGTAAGGAGATTATTGTTGCTGCACGTTTGGGTGGTGGTGACCCTTCGGGTAATCCTCGTTTGCGTATTGCTATTCAGAATGCCAAAACTGCTAATATTCCAAAAGACAATATCGAACGGGCTATTAAGAAAGGAACGGGAGCAGAGGTTGAAAACTATCAGGAAGTAACCTATGAAGGAAATTTTGGCCCTGTCGGAATTTTTATAGAAGCTACTACCGATAATACTACCCGTACAGTAGCCAACATCCGTTCGTATTATAATAAAATAGGGGGGAGCTTGGGTACTAACGGATCTCTGGCATTTATTTTTAATCGCAAAGGAGTATTCAACTTTAACCTGCCTGACACTATAAGTTTAGATGAGTTGGAATTAGAATTGATTGATGCTGGAGCCGAAGAAGTAAACATGGAAGAAAATCTGATTACAGTGATCACTTCTTTTGAAGATTACGGAACTATGCAAAAGAAGCTGGAAGATATGCATATCGAAATCTCAGAGGCTGCTTTGCAACGTATTCCCAATGTACTGGTCACACTGGACAATGAGACATTCCAGAAAGCGATGAAACTGATCGACTTGTTTGAGGATGACGACGATATCCAAAAAGTTTACCACAACATTGATATAACAGAAGAGCAAATAGAGATGATTTAAAAAAAGTAAATGCCTCAGTCTAAGACCACCTCTACTGAGGCATTTATTTTATCAGGGAGTAGGCTCGTCTTCCTCAAATTCACGGTTTACCCTGCCACTACTATAATAACAGTCTGAATAATAAGGATTGGTAAGCGAATCAATGGTTACTCCACGAGACGTTGATGCATGGGCAAATCGTCCGTTTTGCAAATAAATACCCACATGCGAGATGCCTGAGCCAAAGGTGTCAAAAAAGATGAGGTCTCCTTCATGTAATTCTTCTTTCTCGATAGGATCTACATCCTGTTCATACATCTTAAGAGCATTGCGGTTAAGGTTCAATCCATAGGCTTCCTGATATACATTGCGTACAAAGCCAGAACAATCCGTTCCGGTACGACTATCACTATTGTCTCTGTAAGGAACTCCTATCCATTCTGTAATACTCTGTGTCAATGCTTTGTTCGATTCTGGCAAGGGTGGTTGTCCTGTTAACTGAATATGTCGCTGCTGAAAATCAGAATCTGAGATCAGTACAGTAGGAATGCGTGTAACCACAATAGGCTTTTCCTGTTGCTGCTGTACATGTCGGTACATAGCCCATACAGACCATACCGTTGCCAATGCAATAATTACCCAAGGTGTAGCTCGGTGAGTAGCAATTTGTTTACGATGGGCATACAGATATTTTCCTGCGCGAGCCAGCAGAAAAGCTATTTCACAGACAATTATCCAGAAAAGTTTGGCGATTTCCTGTAATACAATCCAGAACTGATTCGCTATGCGTTGCATGTTGCAGAGTTAAAATAGTGAATCGTAAAAAGTTGTTCATAGAATAAATACAGGTTCTAAAATTTAAGGTAAAGTATTGATAGTTTATTTAAGTATGTATACGAAAAATAGACGAATAAGTTGCGTTAGTTTTATGAAGTTATATGTTCTCAACGTGTAAAAACGTAAGATACTGACTGATTCTTTCTTTTAACCGGATTGCCAGCAACTCCTCTGCGGTATGTAGTGCATCATAGATAAGCTGACCTTCCTGCTGATAGGCTTTAATCTTTTCATTATTCCAGTAATGAGGAGGGGGAGCCAGGTTAGTAATCCGGTCTGCCATCTTAACCATCCATACTTCCTTAGGCTGCTGTTGTATACGACGGAGGCTATCCTGCATTTGTTCTATTTTAGTGGGAAATTGTGTGTTTTTGGTAAGGGCCATTACTCCGTCTGCTACATCTGTACCAAATTCTTCCTTAACCTGTTCATAGGTTACAGTTGTATCTTCAATTACATCATGCAAAAGGGCACACTGGATTGCCAGATCCGCATTGTACGTTTGGGTGGTATGCTGGAGTGTCCAGAGTATTTCCATCGTAACTGCTCCAATGTGATTGATATAGTCAACACGCATACCCGGTGTACGGCCACCAAAAGTTTGGCCTGAATGGTGAAGTGTGGCAAAGTCCCATGCCTTATTATACAAATCTCTATCCCAGTTGTTCATTGGTATTTTTTAGTTTAACTAATTGGGAAGTAACTAAATATTTAGCAGGATATAAAACTAACAGTTGGTAAAATAGCAACGAACTGCCTATATTTTGGCTTCATTACAATAGTATTACTGATTTTACTATGCAGACAATTCATTGGGGCATTATTGGATGTGGAGATGTAACAGAACTTAAAAGTGGTCCTGCTTTTAATAAAGTACCTGATTCCAGACTGGTTGCCGTCATGCGGCGTGATGGGGTGAAGGCGCAGGATTATGCCAGAAGACACAACGTACCTAAGTGGTACAATGATGCCAGCAAGCTTATTCAGGACCCGGAAGTAAACGCAATTTATATTGCTACGCCGCCTGATAGCCATGAGCACTATGCGTTGGCTGCCATGGAAGCAGGTAAACCTGTCTACATAGAGAAGCCAATGACCACCACTCATGCACAAGCAGTGAATTTGGTAAAGGCTTCCCGTGATACAAATATAAAAATGGTAGTAGCCCACTATCGGAGAGCACAACCTTACTTTAAAAAAATTAAATCATTGCTGGACGAAGGAGCTATTGGTGAAGTACGTTTTGCCAGACTTTCCTTTTTTGATAAACCTTTATCCCAAGAAGCTTTACAGACAGAGAAGATTGCGTGGCGAGTTGATCCGGCTATTTCCGGTGGAGGATTATTTCATGACCTGGCTCCCCACCAACTGGATATGGCCTATTACTTCTTTGGCGATGTCTTGACTATACAGGGAATGGCTACTAATCAGTCAAAACAGTATGGTGCTGATGATATAGTGAGTGGAAGCATGCTCTTTCAATCAGGTGTACTCTTTGAGGGCTTATGGTGCTTTGCTGTAGATGAATCCGAAACAAAGGACAGCTTTGAAATAATTGGCACTGAAGGAAAGATCACTTTTTCTGTTTTTGGGAAACAGGTTATTTACCTGACTAGAAATGGAAAAGAATCAGTTTTACCTTTTGAGGCACCCATGCATGTGCAACAACCCATGATTGAAGAAGTGGTAAGCTATTTTCTGGGAAAAGGCCCGAATCCATGCACTGCTTCCGAAGGGGCAAGAATAATGGAGATGATAGATAAGATGACACAGAAATAAATAAAATAAAAAACTGCTTTTATAATTAACTGAATGAATCAACGAAATTTTGCCAAAGATATATTGTTTGGATTGGCCGTAGGTGATGCACTGGGTGTACCTGTTGAGTTCAAAGACAGAAGCTATCTGAAACAGTTTCCTGTGACGGATATGATAGGATATGGAACCCATAATCAGCCACCAGGAACCTGGTCAGATGATAGTTCGCTTACATTCTGTCTGGCAGAAAGTTTATGTAAAGGGTATGATCTCACTGACCTAAGCCGACGATTTATAACCTGGAGGGAATATAACCATTGGACACCGCATGGTCATGTATTTGATATAGGTATCGCCACATCAGATGCAATTAGTAGACTAAGAAAAGGAGTAAGTCCGGCATTAGCGGGAGGCAAAGATGAACAATCCAACGGCAATGGTTCATTGATGCGGATTCTGCCACTTGCTTTGTTTCTGATAGATAAAGACATCCAAACCCGATTTGAAAAGACTAAAGAGGTATCGACTATCACACATGCACATATTCGTTCTGTATTAGCTTGTTTTATTTATCTGGAATATGCTCTGTGCCTGATCAGGGGATTGGATAAATGGAAGGCTTTTGAACAGATGCGAGTTACCGTAAATCAGTTTCTGGATGAAAACACGGTTTGTTCAGACGATGAAAGACGGAAGTTTTACCGGGTATTGGGGCATCCATCTACAGAGTTTGGTATGGAGCCAATTCATACCTATGAAGAAGCACAGGTATATTCTTCCGGATATGTATTACATAGCCTAGAGGCAAGTTTCTGGTGTCTGCTAAACAGCAATTCATATAGGGAAACAGTATTGAAAGCAGTGAATCTGGGTAAAGACACAGACACAACAGCAGCTGTTGCAGGTGGATTAGCAGGATTAGTCTATCAGTTTGAACAGATACCTGAAAAATGGGTTAATCAACTGGCACGTGTTGGAGATATTCATGCATTGGCAGAGAAGTTTGCTCTCAAGTATGCAGATATGCTATAACGTAGATTTATGGAGTAGAATTTTTCTTTACAGAGTAAACTCTATCTTTTAAATTATCTTTCTGAAAGAGTTTTCCTGAAAGTCCTCTGATTTTATTCTTTAAGAATGCCTGTTGGTATGCCGAAGATATTTTTTATAGTTACTAGCAATCGGTTAATGGAAGAGCCTTATTCTTCAAATTATTTAACCTACCCAAAAAGTATGAGTTAATCACTAAGATTCCGGTTACAGCGGAAATTGATTACCACTATAGCCAGAACCTTAGTGATTATTTGATGTGGCTACTGGTAAGAAGTAATATTAGTCAGAATTAAATTGATTTGGAATCTGTACAAATTGTTCTCTACTTAATTGTCAGAATCTATCATATTAGATTCTTTTGAGAGACGCAATACTAACAAAAGACTCATGGTTTAAGGTACAATTGGACCATGAGTCTTTATTTATCTATGGAACAGAATAAAATTAAGTTATTGACCGCTGACAATCTGACAATAATAGAAGTAATATTTGATCCTATTTATCCATTACCTGCCTTATATACTGTAGTTGTTGCAAGAGAAGATAACGATTATGTTCTAAATGAAGCTGGGATGATAATTTTTATAGGGATTTAGACAAAACAGATAAAATGGTAAAAAGGTATTTGGGTGATATCAAAGTACGTACAGAAAGCCTGGATAACCCATCTATGTGTTTGGTCGGAGAAATGATCATCTCAATGCAACACAAACGTAAAGTAAAGAACAGTTGGTTGTTAGACACTATAAATGCAATTCTTGATTTTATTCATACGATACATGTAGATTTTCCTGAGCATCACAGAAAAAGGCTTTATAAGCTGGCAGATCATTTGACTTTCAATCTGCAGTATGAAAAAATCTTCGATGAACCTGGATATAGCAGAGAAGAATTGCTCGAAAGTCTATATTGGAGTATTGGGCTTGTATTCTCTCACTCTAAAGTAAAATGATCAAGTAAAATGAAGAATTAAATAGAAAGACTACTGACATAAGGTTGTCAGTAGGGCCCTTTTACTTTGTATCATTCAAACCAAAATGATACATTTTATGAATCTTTCTTCAGTTCGGGTTATTACCACAGATGTTAAACGCCTGGTTGATTTTTATACACAAGTCACCGGGATGACACTCACACAATATACTGACGATTTTGCTGAACTACGTACGTCTCAGGCTACACTAGCTATTGGAAGTACACGTACATTAGCCTTATTTGGAGGGAATAATATAGCAGAAGCCGCTGCTAATCGCTCAGCAATTATTGAATTCAAGGTAGATGATGTTGACGATATATATCAGCAACTAGCCGACTTTCTTGGCAACACTGTTGTACAAGTTCCAACTACAATGCCTTGGGGCAACCGTTCACTGTTGTTCAGAGATCCGGATGGCAACCTGGTGAATTTTTTTACACCTCTCACAAAAGAAGCAAAGGAAAGAGCTACTCAACAGACAACCATTGTTTGATTCTATTCTGGATAGTCTGCTTTTCATCGTAATTCGAAATAGAAACCACCTCAAAACCAAAAAAAATATGTGGATACGATCACATTCTGTCACAACACAGGAAGTAACAAAAGAACAACTCTGGCAACTCTTTGCAGATGTAGATAACTGGGCTGCATGGGATGAAGGGGTGGAATATGCAAAGCTTGAAGGTGAATTTGAGAAAGGGGCTTTTTTTACTCTCAAGCCCAAAGGAGGTCCCAAAGTAAAAATACAGCTTATTGAAACAACTAAGAACAAGTCTTTTACCGATATGACCCGATTTCCTATGGGCCGCATGTATGGTGAGCATACTTTCGAAGAAACTACGGAAGGTTTACGCATCACCACGACTATGAAGGTTTAAGGACTATTGGGATTCCTCTGGCGTAAAGTTGTAGTACAATCTATCGTGGATGCTTTACCTACTGAAATGCTTCATCAGATACAGGTAGCTAAAAAACTCTGATATGAAACAACGATATTTTATTGCAGTTGTATCAAAAGAACATACACAACGAGGTGTGAATGGAGGATTTATGCAGGTTTGTCATGGAAAGAAAGAACCTCTCAAACGTATGTCGCTCAATGATTGGCTAATTGTATATAGTCCGGCAGAAAAAATGAAAGGATCTGCAAAATGCATGGCTTTCACTGCTATCGGACAGGCTTCAGATGAACTGGTCTACACACACAAAATGAGTGAGGACTTTATCCCTTTTCGCCGTAACATAACTTTTTACAGCTGTCAGCAAACCTCTATTTTACCTCTGATTGATCAACTGGATTTTATTCAAAATAAAGTGCAATGGGGATATCCATTTCGGTTTGGTTTTCTGGAAATCCAGGAAAACGATTTTAGACTGATTGCCTCGCAAATGTTAGGAGAAAGTGATTCAAAAGAGTTTTTAAACTACTAATTCCCATTGGTATAGACTCTGCAACTATGAAAAAACATGCAAAATTGGTTCGGACATTTGTTCGAACCTAGATCTCTCCGTTGCAAAGACTGAACATGCAAATAACTATCCGTCCTCTATCTGTTGATAGAAGTTGTCTGTAAGAAAGAAATATGCTATAGCTTAATTACTCCTGCATCACATTATATACCTGTACCTTAGTTGAGATAGGTTGATACAGGGAAGGCTGCTGAGGGCGGGATACATACAAAACTGAGCTGGTGCGTGGCCATTTTTTTACTATATCCACTGGTTGTTTTGTAGAGGTACATCCTGTTTTTGAAGCAGTAGTAGATGTAATTTGGATAGTTGTTGACTGTATTTGCTTAACTGTTTTCAGCGCCTGAAACATCTCAAAGTCCATAAAGTCTTCTTGCTGCTCTTTTTCTAACTTCTTCCAGATAGCATAGGCTGTTTTAATGCGAATGCGTACCTGATCACGCTTCATTTCTTTCAACACATACTTAGCTGCATTGTCTTTGTCCTTTTTCTTTTCCAGCACAGCCAGATGATACTCATTGCGTTTGTGTTTCGCATTGACTTCTTTATACTCTTTTTCCGCTTTCTTCAACTGCTTATCACGTTCTTTGGAGGCAGGTTGGGCTTCCAGTTCTTCTTTTTGCTGTGTTGCGTATACCAGTAGTTTAGTCAGAAGAGTCTGATCCGCAAGAGATTGCGATTCATCCTTCTGAATCGCTTTAATGCGCTGTGCCATCCGGAATAGTTCATGATTCAGACGGGCTTCATAGACCATCAGTCCATAATAGTCAGATTTATATTTGCGAATAGCGGTTGTATTGGTATGATAACGAGGCATATAGAGTGTAAATATAAAGTGGTTAATTTCATAGTTTTGCTACTTTAAATATACAAAAAAAATGCATGTGTTTTTGAGTTTCAGTAAATAAAAAATATTTAATTAATATGTTGATATACAATGGATTTAGTATTTTGTTTTATATGTTTGTAGTCTGGGAGTAGATATTGGTTTTATACTAAAAATATTTGTATAGATAGAAGCCTGTTTTGTATAGTGATCGGCTACAGAACTATTTTCAGACTTCTATATTATCTATGAATCACCATCTGAGCTACGATGGGAAGTAGAGTAATGGGTAAAGTACGTTTGAAGAAGTTTTTGGGCACCCGATAGTGCTGTAATCTCTCCGGAAGATATGCTTTGCTCAATGTGGGGTATTTGTTGTTTAGTGGAAGGATTTTGATAAAAGGCTGTTTCCAGTTCTTGCCGTATAGTTTCGTGCAACCAGTTTAAGTTCTGATCCTGTCGTTTCTTATGTAAAAATCTATTTTGGTTACTAAGGTTTACATATTCCTCCAGCATTTGCCATAATTCTTTGATTCCGTCTCCTGTAAGGGCTGAACATGTATGCACAGGCGGAATCCAGCCTGACTCTGTCGGAGGCATCAGGTGTAGTGCATTCTGGTAGCTGGCACGAGCCTGACGGGCAGCCATGATATTTGATCCATCTGCTTTAGTAATCGCAATGGCATCAGCCATCTCCATGATGCCTCTTTTGATACCCTGAAGTTCATCACCCGCACCGGCCAGCATAAGCAGCAGAAAGAAGTCAACCATTCCATGAACAGTTGTTTCAGATTGCCCCACTCCAACGGTTTCAATAAAGATGACTTCATAGCCTGCGGCTTCACAAAGAAGTATCGATTGACGTGTGCTACGGGCTACACCTCCCAGTGACGAGCCGGATGGCGAAGGCCGAACATAGGCTAGGGGCTGGTTTACCAGTGTTTCCATACGGGTTTTGTCTCCCAGAATACTGCCGTATGATCGCTGACTGCTGGGGTCAATTGTCAGCACTGCCAGTTTTTTTCCTAGTGAAGTGATATGATTACCAAAGGCTTCAATAAAGGTGCTTTTGCCTACTCCTGGTACGCCTGTAATTCCTATCCGCAATGAGTTGCCTATATAGGGCAATATCCCCTGTATGACTTCTGATGCAAGAGCCTGGTCTTTTGGTAAACTGCTTTCAATCAGCGTAATGGCACGGCTCAGAATGATTCGATCTCCCTGGCGGATGCCTTGGATATATATGTCAGGAGAAAGGCGAGGAGGCATGATAAGTATAACACATGAGTTAAAAATGATGTGCCACAGGCAAAAATAGTATCTTTTTAGAATGGTGATGAATATTGTTTCAGAGAATAGCCTAACAGTTTTTAGATTTAGATCATTCTAGCAATGCTTATTGTATAGGACATTTTTGCTTACTATTCCTATCTCACTCTGCTTCCCCTGTTTGCAATGTTATCTCAGATTCCTGAATTTTGCTCTTCCACAGGTTTCTTCATTTTTTGCTTGCCCAAAAAACGAAGCAAAAAAGGGCACTTTCTGCCGAACCTCCCCCCCGCAAAGCCATGGGCTTTCCTCGCGGCAGAAAGATTGCCAACGCACAGATACGACCGTTCGCGTTTAAAGGGAACAAAACTCTCTTTGTACCAAAAAGATGATCTTGACTATTGTGCCGACTTCTATACTCAAACAGTACATGCCACAAAGAAAACAATGATCACTTCAATCGTGAGTGGTAGTGCAGGTGCGTGAGGATAAAAATTCCGCGGGCCTAGCGTTGGTCTTGCGGGGCGAAGCTTTGGAATTTTTTGCCCTTTTTTGGTTACTTTTTTGGGCAAGCAAAAAAGTGACAGGGTGATAAGAAGAAATATGTTCTGGACTACAGACCAACTTTGGATACAAGAAAGCAAAAAATGAAGAAGCCTGTAGAAGAATCGAGAACGGGACACTAAACCAAGCTAGGGAAAGACATGCAAAATGAAGAAACTGGTGAAATCGCAATCTTTAAATGGTGAACGGAAAACAATTCTATTGATAAAATAACAGTATACCCTGTTTTTCTTCATAAAAAAATGCATTTTTGAACCAACCAAACTTTGAATTTATTATTTTTTGAGATGGGCATTCGGCACGAAAAACTCTGGCAACCTTTAGAAGAATATCTGAATACATACCCACAGGCAAAGATTCTGTTGTATTTTAAGACCTCTGAAGGGGACTATAAAGGGCTGCCACTAGTATTTCGTGATGGAGAACCTCGTTTGCAGACTGAAGCAGGTGTTACTTCCGCAATGGCTTTGTCTGAACCTGCCAAAACAGAGTTTATGAAACGCTACCGCCAGGATAAACTCTTCTCTCTGGCATCTGTGTGTAAATATTATTTTGGTCCTTTGTATCGGGTAAACAGAGGAACACATATATATGATCCAATGCATGAATTGCAGGTAAGCAAGGATGAAGTACTGGATGTATTTCCCGATCTGTCTGAAAGAGCTTCCTATGGAAATTATATTCGGCTGGAGAAGTTATCTTCACTGGTAACCAGTGTTGAATTACAACGACAAACAGATAGTGTAGAAGAGAAAGAAGCTATCTATACAAAACCTGTTCAGCTATTTCCTTTAAATCAGATATTATACGGCCCTCCAGGTACTGGAAAAACTTACCAAACAATAAACTATGCTGTAGCTATTATTGAAAGCAAACCGATAGAAGTTATACAGGCAGAAGATCGTGCGGAAGTTCAGAAACGATATGAATATTATCAGGAGCAGGAACAGATTGAGTTTATCACCTTTCACCAAAGTTATTCTTATGAAGAGTTTGTGCAGGGATTACGGCCTGACACCCATCGTCATACAGATAACCTGCACTTTCGACTGACAGATGGGATATTTAAACGGATTGCTGACCGTTCAAAGGCAAACTATGAAGCTTACCGACGCACCATTAACAAGCCCAAGCTGCCTTTTGAATCTCTGCTGGATCAGATGTTGATGGAAAGTATGAACCGTGAGACCGAAGAAGTAGAGATTCCATTGCAGAATCCGGGAGGGCAGTTTCGGAGTATGATTATCTATGAGGTAGGAGATACCTATCTTTTGTATAAGCGTCGTACCACACGTAGTGACAGCGCCAAGGATGAAGTGAGGCAGTTGTATTTACACAAGTTGCGGGAGAGTTTTTATGGAAAGGAAATTCGGGAAGCCATTAACCGGCCATATTATGAAGCAGTGGTATATGCACTCCGAAAGTTTGAGAAAAGTCTCAAACATGCGAAGTCCGAAGATCGGTTAAAAAACTATGTGTTAATTATTGATGAGATAAACCGGGCAAATATTTCACGGGTATTCGGAGAGTTGATCACATTACTGGAAGAAGACAAACGTTTAGGTAAAGAACATCCCCTTATTGTAACTTTACCATCTGGTGAAAGCTTTGCTGTTTCTCCCAATTTGTATATTGTGGGTACAATGAATACAGCTGATAAGTCCATTGCCTTGCTGGATGCTGCCTTACGCCGCCGCTTCGTGTTTGTTCCTATGTACCCTCAGTATGATTTGATACCTGAGGCCGCCTCTGTATTACAATCATTGAATGAACAGATACGGGAACGTAAAGGCGTAGATTTTATGATTGGACACTCTTTCTTTATCAATAAGTCGGTAAGTGAATTTCCTGAAATCTTTAACCAGAAGATTATTCCGTTATTGTATGAGTATTTCAACACACGTCTTGAGCCTATACGGGATATACTTCAGAGAAGTGGATTGGTATTGATAGAAGAAAATTATCAGCTGAAGATAACTGGGATAGTAGGATAAAAGTCTCGTACCCATTTATATAGAAGTGCCAGGTCTCTACTGATGGATTTGGATTTTTTTAGTAGGGTATTGTTCCTGAACTGTATGTGTTTTTACTCAAAAACCTACCTGTGATATACAAATGAAATTTGGGACTTGTATCATAGAGAGAATACAGAGTAATTTTGTTAGGATGGGGTTATAGTACATTCTATACTAAGGACATGGAGTTCTTTTTGGAAGGACAATACAAGACGACACGGAAGGAGAGACGAAGACAGTTTATTAACACTGTTTCATGGGTGTGTTTTAGCATACTTCTATTTTCTGTTATTCCAGCGGTTTATGTTGGAATATGGAAAGTAGCGGTGTTGATGGCAGCCATGACTATTTGTTTTGGGGTAGGTATCTATATAAATCTGCGTGGGTATGTTACCACAGCAGGTAACTTTATTCTTTTTTCAATCAGCGTTCTGTTATTTTTATATTCACTATTACTGGGTTCACCTGCTTTTTCTTTTCTGTATTTTTTTCCGCTCATATTTGCAGTTCCCTTCTTTATTAATTACCGAAATACTTTACAGCTTGTTATCCATATTATACATCCAACAGTTTTTGTATTGATTCTTACATTCGTAGATACAGATCTTGTTACACCTATTATTCTTCCTGGAGATCAGATGGTTTTTCGGGCTATCAGTTTGGTGTTGGTTATTACTTTGTGTCAATTCTTTGTTTACGAGATAGTTGTATCAAATCTTAACAGTGAAAGGCAATTGCAAAAGTCAGAGGCACAACAACGTGTTATCAATGGCGATCTGTTACGAATCAATCAAGAGCTGGATCGGTTTGTCTATAGCATCAGCCATGATTTGAAAGCTCCGGTTGCTTCTGCGTTGGGTTTGGTTGAACTGATGAAGGATGAAGAGGATATGAATGAGATGAGAGACTACAACCAGATCATGGAGCGGAATCTGTTGCGTCTGGATGCTTTTATCGGAGATATCCTGGATTACTCGCGAAATGCTCAGTTTGAGATAAAGCAGGATATTATCATTCTGGAAGAAGAGATTAATGATGCGATTCAGCAATATCAGTTTATGGATGGTGCTACCCGGATTGATGTTTCCAATGCAATCGTTCAGCATTCAGATTTTGTAACAGACCGTTACCGATTGCGGGTTATTCTTAATAATATCATTTCCAATGCATTTCGCTACAGAAATCCACAGGAGTCTTCTCCCTGGATCAATATAACATGCAATGTCTCTTCTGATCAGGCTGTTATTAAGGTCAAGGACAATGGGATAGGTATTGCGAAAGAACATCTTCAACACATTTTTGATATGTTTTATAGGGCTAGTCATACACTACCCGGATCAGGGTTAGGTTTATATATTGCCAGAGAGTCTGCCATACGGATGGGTGGGGATATTCGTGTATCGTCTGTACCCGGACATTTTACAGAGTTTACTGTAGAGATTCCCAATGGGAAACGTGCGTAAACACAAACACCCTTGTTACTGTAGCTTTTGCTATCATACAGAAACAAGGGTGCAGGATTAGTAAGAGTAAGATAACAAACTATCTATCAGTTCAGAACATCTGCCTCAATAGAACTGGCATTGCCTTTCTGATGATATACCCGTTGAGTAGTTTTTATAAAATCTTCCTCATTGGCTTTATAGATATTTTCCACGTACTTCTGCGGGTTTCGGTCAAATACAGGGAAGCATGAACTCTGTACCTGAATCATAATACGATGTCCCTTTTTGAAGGTGTGCAATACATCCTGTAATCGGAAGTTGACTTCCGTAACCTGACCTGGAGCCAAAGGCTCTGGTTTGGAAAAGCTATTTCGGAAACGTGCCCGCATAATTTCGCTGCGTACCATTTGCTGGTAGCTGGCAAGCATTACATTTTTGTTGGGCATGTACTTATGATTGGGTTCATTGTCTGGATATACGTCAACCAGCTTTACAAAGAAGTCCGCATCTGAACCTGTTGTGCTAATCTTAAGCTTCGCCATAATTTCTCCTCCCAATGTGATATCCTGATCCAGTACATCCGTCTGGAAGACAAGCACGTCTGGACGGGAAGCTGCAAAACGCTGATCTCCGGACATGTATTTGAATGGAGTAAACCCAAACATTTCAGCCTCTTCTTCACTGGATGGAACGGGTTTCATTGGATCTGAAATATATTCTGAAAAGGATTGGCTTTCACCAGGTTCAGATGTAGCAAGTTTGCCATTGGCATGGAAATAAAAGGTTGTTTTCTTTGCCGCAGGTGAAGGATATTTATCAAACTTCTTATATTCTTTAGTACCTGTGTCAAAAAGCCATGCTTCAGGCAAATCAACCTTTCCATCTCCTTTGTCTTTCAGAAAGTGATGGAAGAACTTACCTTCGATTTCACGTTGATAAAAGGTAGCCACACTATCTCCAAAATAGATATCACCATGCAGGGTATGTCCAGTATCGCGTGACCAGCGTCCGTGACCAAATGGCCCCATTGTAATCACATTGAAGATTCCCGGATTGTTTTTTTCCAGTGTTTTATAGATAGTCAGAGGACCATACAGATCTTCTGCATCAAACCAGCCACCTACCGTTAATACAGCATGTTTTACGTTCTTGAGATGAGGTACAATACTCCGTTTTTACCAGAACTCATCATAGTTGGGATGCTCTACTGTTTCCTGCCAGAAGAAGTTGTCTGCATAATATTTGTTTCCGTTTTTCAGTGGGCCCAATTTCATATAGTAATCATATCCATCACGGGCACCAATAGGGGCAATCATTTTATCCGTAAACCAGTCTTTAGAAGTAGGAGCAGGATGCTGAATGCCAAACAGCGGGTATGTCAGAAAATATTCTTCAGTAAAGGCACCATTGTGATGAAAGTCATCAAAATAAAAGTCCGATACCGGAGCTTGTGGAGAGGATGCCTTCAGCGCCGGATGTTGAGCCAATGCCCCTGCGATG
Organism: Xanthocytophaga agilis; assembly: GCF_030068605.1. NCBI lineage: Bacteria > Pseudomonadati > Bacteroidota > Cytophagia > Cytophagales > Rhodocytophagaceae > Xanthocytophaga > Xanthocytophaga agilis. The sequence continues at coordinate 100,909 of NZ_JASJOU010000005.1, read as the reverse complement.
GTATAAAATCCCGGATAGGAAATCCCCCACTGACCGACGCGACCATTGTTGTATTTGACATTTTTTAATAGCCAGTCGATGGTGTCATAGGTATCCGATGCTTCATCAATGGATTTATCCTTCTTAGGATCTTTCTTTTCATGATGAGGTGTCATATTGGTCCAGGTGCCTTCACTCATATAACGTCCGCGTACATCCTGATATACAACAATGTATTTCTCGCGCATCATGACGTCAGATGGGCTGATATGACGTGAATAGGCATTAGGGCCATAAGGTGCTACTGAATAGCAGGTCCGCTGCATAATCATCGGATACTTGTTTTTATCAGATGCATCTTTGGGTACATATACAATGGTAAATAATTTGATACCATCCCGCATGGGTATCTGATATTCATACTTCTGGTAATTGTTGCGGACAAAGGCCGTATCGGCAGTCTGAGCAAAAGTGTCTGTGAAAAACAGACCTAAAAAAGCGAAAAAGAGAAATGCATACAGCTTTTTCTTCATGGATTGCAAGGTTTAGTTTGTTTGGATGTTTTAAAACAGGTTATTGATTTTACTGTAAAGTGTATAGAGGCCTTAAACTATAAGCTGGATATGGTAAATATCAGGAAAACAAAAATAGTATCTTTTTCCAACCAAAGACTTTTCAGTTGGATAAGATTTGGGAAAAGCATTTATATTTGTCCAACTTAATTTTATCGTTCACTCATTCAGAATTAAAAATATGCGACAAAAGATTGTAGCTGGAAACTGGAAAATGAATAAAACCCGTGATGAGGCGCTTGCTCTTACATCAGAAATAGTAAACATGGTTCGTGATGAAGTAAGAGGTGATGTACAGGTGGTAGTATGTGTGCCATTTGTATACCTGACATCTGTAGGGAAGCTTCTGGAAACTCAGTCTAATATCTCTCTAGGCGCTCAAAATTGCCATCAGAAAGCTTCTGGTGCATTTACAGGAGAAATTTCAGCTGCTATGTTGCAATCTGTGGGGACAAAATATGTTATTTTGGGACATAGCGAGAGAAGACAATATTTTGGAGAATCAAATGAATTGCTTAAGGATAAAGTAAATAGTGTGTTGGAAAACGGAATGAAGCCAATCTTCTGTTGTGGGGAAACGCTGGAGCAACGTGAGCAGGGAATTCATTTTGATTTAGTGTGCAGTCAATTGACAGAAAGTCTGTTTCATCTGACATCTGAGCAGTTTGCTAATGTAGTAATTGCATATGAACCTATCTGGGCAATTGGAACAGGTAAGACTGCTACTTCTGATCAGGCTCAGGAAATGCATGCCAAACTCCGTGCACATATTGCCTCAAAATATGGTGCAGCTGCAGCAGATGCTACTACTATACTATATGGTGGTAGTGCGAATCCTGGTAACGCACGCGAATTATTTGGACAGCCTGATGTAGATGGAGGCCTCATTGGAGGTGCTTCTTTAAAATCACGTGACTTCTTGGATATCATCAAGTCATTTTAATAGATCTGGTATCTGATATGGAAAATAAAAAAGGTGCTCTTTGCAAAGAGCACCTTTTTTATAGGGTGAATATCACCTGAAAAGGTTGTAACAAAATTAGTTACTGGATACCTTCTCACTTTTAGCATTTTTAAGGTTAGACAAGGTTGTTTCGGTAAAGCTGGATAGTTTGCTCATCGCATCGTCAAACTCGTTACCAAATTTATCAGAAAGGTCTTTTGCTGAATCTGCAATTTTCTTGCGGGTTTCTTTACCACTAGAAGGGGCCAGTAAAAGACCTGCAACAACTCCGGCTGCTGCCCCAATCAGGAATCCCTGAAGTACTTTTTTTGTGTTATCTTTCATAGCTTAAAAAAAATAGTAAGTTTAAACAGAGGTTAAATTAACAAAAAATGAAAACCTGATACCTAATCAGGACCATTGACTAGCTTCTACGGATTTTATTGGTAAAAGTATAAGATTTATGATAAAAAAATATTTTTTTGTCTAAAAATACATCCTTATTGCTTTCTATCATTGTTTCTGTTAATCAGCAACCGTTTATGTAATTATACTGCATAACGGCAGATGACACCAGAAGATTGCAAGCAGTGTAAAAATGTTCATTCATACATTAACTTATCCTATACGTTGTTAACTCCATCACAAATTACAGATATTGCTGCACAGTTTCAGTTTGCTACAGATGGCATTTCCTTTCGTACTCTCCATTCCGGACATATTCATGATACCTACCTGCTTGAATGTGGTTCTTCGCGGTATGTATTACAACGGGTAAATCATCTGGTTTTTAAAAGTCCGGAAACTGTGATGGAAAATATCCGGAAGGCAACTGCTTTTCAGCTAGAGTATTTCCGCTCTCAACAGATTAACGCAGTTATTCCTGAGTTGGTTATGACTCGTTCCGGAAGTTCGTTCCTAAAAGATGATTCGGGTAATTACTGGCGGGCTTTTACCTATATTCCAGACACAGTTTCTTTTGAAGAAGTACAAACACCTGAACAGGCCTATGAAGCAGCCCGTATGTTTGGCTTTTTTGTGCGGTCTTTACAAGACCTATCTGCAGAGGAATTACAGGAGACAATTCCTGCTTTTCATAACGCCTTTTCACGACGGAAGGCTTTTTTACAGGCTATTTTAACAGGTTTGCCTGATAGAATTAAAACAGCTGCTACGGAAATTACTTTCTTTGAGGCTAGAGGGCATATTGCTGATAAAATAGCATCTCTATTACATCAGAAAGATGTTCCATTACGCATTGTTCATAATGATACCAAGATCAGTAATGTGCTTATGGCTGCATCAACAGGAAAGGGAGTATGTGCCATTGACCTGGATACAGTGATGCCAGGAACCTTGTTGTACGATTTTGGTGATATGATGCGTACATTCTTAAGTCCTGCTGCTGAAGACGAAACAGATTTGGATAAGGTGCAGATACGGATGGATGTATTTGAATCTCTTGCTAAAGGGTATTGGTCTGAGGTAGGAGAGTGGATAACAAAGGCAGAAAGGGATAATCTGGTATTTGGAGGAATGCTTATGACCTATATCATGGGTATCCGTTTTCTGACAGACTTTCTGCAAGGAGATGTGTATTATAAAATCTATCGTCCTACACACAATCTGGACCGAAGTCGTACACAAATGCGTTTGTTGTCCTTAATGGAAATCCATAGAGGAGAGATGGAGGCCATTATTTCTGGGCTTTAACACGAGTTATCCTGAATTTTGGATGTGAATAAAACTCAGGCCTATGTTTTTGAAAGTGTAGGCTTGGGTTAATTTTTGAGAATCACTCTCTCTTCCTTTTCTCTTGCTTGTATCCAAGCTTGTTTATAGTCCAGGACATATCTCTTCCTACCACATGCTACTTTCTTTGTCACGCCACAGCGTGATAACCAAAGAAAAGGCACTTTTTCCCGATCCTTCAGCCCGCAGGCCAAAGGCCAACCTCGCGGTAAAAAGAATGCCAACACACCTACACGACCACACACGATTGGAGTTATCTTTACTCTCTTGCTAATGTTTGTTATTACTTTCTCAACAACATTCTTCTTCAAAATTTGGGATAATTCATATTGCAGAGCTTTAAAAACAAAAGGTGCAGTTATCAAACTGCACCTTTTGTTTTTAGTATCAGAACTCTGTATTTGTTGTGTTTGTAGTCGGATTAGGTGTTGGTAACTTACCTTCACTGATAATCTTGAATTCTGTTCGCCGGTTAAATTCTCTTCCTTCTTTCTCATCGTCGTTAGAGGCCATTGGTTGGGTTTCTCCATATCCTTGTGCAGTTAAACGACTTGCATCCACACGACGGCTAATCAGGTAATTCACTACAGCAACAGCTCTTCTATGAGACAACTGCTGATTATAATCATTTGAGCCTACATTGTCTGTATGCCCTGCAATTTCTACCCGATACGATGGATTTTCCTTCAATAACCGGGCAAGTTTGTTTAACTCTTTATAAGAATCTATTTTGAAAGATGTTTTGTTAAAGTCAAAATAGATATTGTGAAGAACCGTTACAAATCCCACTTTCAGCTTCTGTAGTTTTACATCCCGTCTGATTAACTGTTCCATCTCTGACATGCCCGGAACAGTTACCTCGAGGTTTTCAAACATGTATCCATTTTGTTCAACAGATACTATATAATCCTGAGGAGAGCTGTTTTGGAATGTACACTGGTAGATACCGTTTGCTACTTTTTTGATTCCGACAACTACACCATCTTCTTTGCCTTTTACAATAATACTTCCTACATCAAGTGATTTCTTTCCGTCTGCCAGAACCCGGATCTGAAGTTTAACCACCTGCATTTCTTTGGCTTCAATAGGCACATCTTTTGAGATATCCTTGACAACCTGATTCGTATCTTTCTTAATCGGTTTATTTTTCAGTTGTTCATAGGTACGACGATCTTCAGGAAGGAGCACCTTATAGATATCTTTTTCTCCCATACCATCATCTTTTACAGATGCATAGTACCCATATTTGCTGTCCCCTGATTTTACGAAATAGATGTCATTATCTGGCGTACTGATAGGGTAGCCTATGTTAACAGGTTCTTTCCATTTTTTTGATACACTATCAAATTCTGAAACAAACACATCATATCCTCCCATACCTTCATGGGCATTCGAACTGAAATACAATGTTTTGCCATCATAATCGATAAACGGACCGTCTTCATTATTGGGAGTATTGACCGGTGCTCCCATGTTTTCAGGTTTACCCCAGCGTCCTTTTTTATCTTTTTTACACATCCAGATATCAATACCTCCTAATCCCCCGGGTCTGTCACTTGTAAAAAACATAGTAGATCCGTCGGCAGAGATAGAGATAGAGTTTTCGTTATATTTTGAATTAACCTGCTGGTCAATCGGATGAGGGTCTGTCCATGTGCTATCTTCATTCATTTCAGATACATAGATATCTCCACCGTTTTCATCTTTGTATAGATACAGGGTTTTACCATCCGGAGACAAACCAATACTTGCATCGTGGTATTCGGTATTGATAGGGGAGCCAATATTTTTAGCAGGTTGCCATTTTCCATCTTTGAAATAGGAAATATAGATATCTTCATAAAACTGAAGATCTGTATCCACGTTTCCAATACCTGTTGACCCATCCCGACGGGATGTGAACACCATCATCGTTTCATCTTTATTTACAGCAACGCCATATTCAGGATGGATAGAGTTTACTCCATCACCTGCATTGGTACTTTGATATGCATTAGGCTCTGCGGTAAACTTACGGGCGTTTTCGCATTCTTTGATCCGCTTTTCGGTTTTAGCCAGTGAGTTTTTCGCTTCTGTTGTCTTTAACCCTCCCGCTTTCAAGTCAGTAGTATATTTCTGATAATAGTCGATCGCCTCATCAAATTTGAAACCCAGGTGATACGATTCTGCAATCAGGAAAAGTATGTCTTTACTAACTTTAGGGTCAAGTTCATACGCCTTCTGAAGATATTTGCTGGCACGACCCTTGTCAATTGTTTCCAGAATACATTTCCCTGCCATAAAGTTGGCGCGAACATTGTTTGGATTTGCTTTCAACGCTAGTTCATAGGTTTCCAATGCCAGCATCTTACCACCAATGTTGTAGGCCGCGTCACCTTCTGCTACCAGATCTGCATCGGTCGTTTGAGCAATCAAGTGCCCGCTTGCCAGATACAATCCAATCCATAAAAGGTATGTATAAAGCTTTTTCATAAACTTAACTTGTGTTTCATTTCCTAGCTGGAAGTCTTACTATCTGAATTATATCAAGAGATATAGTGAAATAAAGCATAAATGATTATCACCGGGTTTTGCTTACTTACCAATGATTTCAAATTCTGTTCTACGATTTAGCTGACGTCCTTCGTCTGTGTCATTGGCAGCTATAGGACGTTCTTTTCCATAACCTGCAGAACGCATCCGCTCTGCTGGAATACCTTTACTAATCAGATAGTCAACAACGGCCTTTGCACGCTTTCCAGAAAGTGTTTTATTGTATTCAGCACTTCCTTTGTTGTCTGTATGTCCGGAAATCTCGATTTTCAGTTTGGGCATCTCCTGCATAATTTCCAGCAGATTTTCCAACTCGGCAGTAGATTCTTTGCGTAATGTTGCCTTGTCAAAGTCAAAGAAGATGTTACGTAATACAATTTTAGACCCCACATTTATTTTCTTCAGCTCCACAACCAGGTCAAATTGCTGGAAACCTTTCGCTTCCGGAATGTCAAAGTTTTCAGAGTGAAACAGATATCCTTCTTTTTGAACGGAGAAATTATAGTTTTTTCCAGATGGCATAAATGTGCTGAATGCACCTTCGGTATCTGTCTTATGTTCTTCCAGTTGCGTTGCTGTTATATTGTCTACCAGAACTACATCTGCTATTAAAGGTTCTTTGGTTTCTGCATCAATTACTTTTCCTTTCACAATAGTTGCATTGGAATTGATCTCGATAGGCTCCTGCATTTTCATTTCTACCGTTTTCACAGTAGGTGCAGCTGCTTTAACCTGTATGGTTTTTATCTGGGATGCAACTTCTACTGTTTTACGAGGAGGCATTGAGATGATATAGATATCTTTTTCTCCAACACCTCCCTCTTTTGCAGAGGCATAGTATCCATGTTTATTATCTGCCGAGAGTACAAAGTAGATGTCTTCATTAGCTGTATTGATTGGATAACCCAGGTTTTCAGGTGCAGTCCAGGTGCCATCTTCATTGTGCTCGCTTCTATAAATATCATAGCCTCCCATACCTGCCAATCCGCGTGAGCTGAAATATAATGTAGTTCCATCTGCATGGATAAAGGGTGCGTCTTCATCATAGGGTGTATTGATAGAAGGCCCCAGGTTCACAGCTTCTCCCCATTTTCCTTCAGGTGTTTTGTGGCTCATATAAATATCAAGTCCGCCTGACCCACCAGGACGATTACTGGAGAAATAAATGGTTTGACCATCAGATGTCATGGAGATAGATGTCTCATAGTATTTTGTATTGACATTATCTCCTAAGCTTTGTGGTTTAGACCAAATATTGTTGATGGCATCAAAGTCTGAATAATACAAATCTCCACCTTGCTTATCTTTGTATATGAATAATTGCTTTCCATCTGACGACAAGGCTACACAGGCATCGTGCTGGTCTGTGTTAATTTCTTTTAGGTTACGTGGTGTTGACCATTTTCCATTTGCTTTATAGGAAATATACATGTCTTCATAAAACTGGTTATCTTCCGGAGATAGTTCTTCACCTGTAGATCCTTCTCTCCGTGATGTAAATACCAGTACTGTTTCGTCTGCCGAGATTACAGGAGCAAAATCTGCGTATTTTGAGTTAATGACAGAACCAATATTATTAATTGTCGCTTTTGCAGGGTCTTTCATATAACGGATACCGTTATTACACTCAAACATCTTTCTATTGATATAAGAGGCCACTGGATCATCCTTTTCCATTGTATTCAGAAATGCCTGGTACTGTTTGAGTGCTTCTGAAAACTGGTGATTATATTGATAGGCTTCACCCAGAAAAACCAATAGTTGCTTATGTATATCTGGTTTTATCTGCTGCGTTTTTTTCAGATAAGGCAAAGATTTCTCTTTGTATGCTGTTTCCAGGTAACAAAGGCCTGTATTAAAGTTTGCCTTCGGATTTTCCGGATCAAGCTTTAAACCTGCCAGGTATAGTTCCAGTGCCTGGCTATACATTTTCTCCTCAAAGTATCCTTCTGCCTCCTTAAAAAGTTTTTTTGCTGACTGGGCCTGTGCAGTCAGAGCTATGAGTAAAACCCAACAAAAAAATGCTATCTTTTTCATAAACAAACAGATGCTATATGTGACGGTTACCTGATGAAATACATTCAGCACCAAACAAATGTATAGAATTACCAGACAAGAGCATTCTGTAATAAGTCTCTACTCAGAAGAGAGAATGTAAGTTTGCCGAAATAACTAACGCAAAAGGGAAGGGATTTTTCTAATTTTACAGAAAATTACCAGTTGAATGGTTTACTGGTGAAAAAGACACATTTACATTCACAACTGGCGGTAAATAAAGGGTACAAGTAATCTCTTTGTAGTTTGTGAAAGCCGATACTGTGAATGTATACAAAACAGCAATCAGATTCAGATATGAAAATTCAGACAGCAGTTTTTAAACAGAGTAATACCGATTATAAAAAGTGTCCGGCTCCAACTATGCCGGAGTATGCTTTTATTGGAAGATCTAATGTAGGTAAATCCTCTTTGATCAATATGATTACAGGTAAACCTACATTGGCCAAAACATCTCAAACACCCGGAAAAACACAGTTGATTAACCATTTTTCTATCAATGATCAATGGTATCTTGTGGATTTGCCAGGGTATGGATATGCCAAAGCAAGCCAAAAAGAGCGGGAGAAGTGGGATAAAATGATAAAGGAATATTTAAAGAACCGAACAAACCTCCATTGTATATTTGTATTAATAGATTCCCGCCATTCTGCCCAGAAGATAGATATGGAGTTCATGCAATGGTTAGGAGAAAATGAATTGCCATTTGCCATTATTTTCACAAAGACAGACAAACAATCCAAAACCAGGACACAGGCACTACTAAATGAATATGCCACCAAAATGCTTGATTACTGGGAAGAAATGCCAGTTTCTTTCTCTACTTCTTCCTTAACAAAAACAGGGAAAGATGAGATCTTAAAATTTATTGATGAATTGAATCAGGATTGGCAACCTGTACCTCAAGACTAACGTATAGCACAAGTGTTTTATGAGTAGGTAGGTTTACTAAATACAAATTGCTGTGAATGTGTGTACTAACAACGAGACTTTTGTAGGATTTCGGGTATTCACAATGCAAAAATCAGTGGAATGGGCTTACTTCTAAGGCTTGTAATAATTTGAGGCATTTTTGCTACCAGAATACAATCACAAAAATCATAGAAAGTGTATTTACGTATGTCAAAGAAGATACTTATGGTAATTTCTTTGTTTTAACTTCTCTTAAAGTTTTACCTGTTTTTTGAATTATTTTTTATGAAAATGAAAATCAAGGTTTTAGCATTATTTCTAATTGTATTTGGAGTAATGAGTCTGACTGTTCAGGCTCAAAGCAAACGTCTTATTCCTGTTGCTGAATATTATGAAGGAGGTCAGGAAAAACTTCTTGCTGATATACAGCAAATGATTCAGTATCCGCCAACTGCAAAGCGGAATCGTATTCAGGGCGAATGCCAAGTAAATTTTGTATTGGAAGCAGATGGTAAAACCTCTTCATTTAAACTAGTAAAAGAGATTGGTGGAGGATGTGGTGCAGAAGCTATGCGTATTGCCGGATTGCTTAAATTTAAAGCTCCCGGATATCGTATGGATGTAGGTGTACCTATAAAGTTTGTATTGCCTAAGCCAGGAAATTAACATCACTTGTAAATAAACTCTGCAGCAAATTAATCTTTGAAGCAAAATGACAAAAAGGCAAGCTATTGAAGCTTGCTTTTCGTTTAGTGGGTATTGTTGAGAGTAATTAAGGCACAAGAGGAAAACCCTACAAGTAAAATCCAGAGAATACATAACAGATAGACTTTGGCAAGGTTATTATCCTTTTTTAGAAAAGCTATCAGCATAAGAAGAAAGTTGATAAAACATTGGATGGTTATGCACCCTGCTATTCCTACCAACGCATACATCATTTTATAGGAGCATAATGCACAATAAGTGAGCAGTATAAGAATATTGGGAATCAATATTTTCTTTAATATTACTGTCATGGCTAGTTGAAATAGCTATACCATACTTTTATCTTCTCTTTCTTTTCGCAATTCTTCGAGATATTTTGCCTTGTCATCGCGATAAAACAGATTCATTGTTTCAAATGGAACAATCTTACCATCTTTGTTGACTATGTGGACACATGATTTTTTAATAGACCGAACATCAAAGTTATAAGCATCAATGAACTGCATGATAATGATGCGGAATAAGTTTTGGTAGGTTAGTCCGGGAGCCTGTACAGAGGGGAGGCAGCACAGCAAAGAGTTTAATTCATCTGTAGCACATTCAACAGATTTAGCTGTACTGAATAGATTTACCATATGGTCTTTGAGACGATCATCCTGTTCATAGACAATCGTATTTTTGGAATTATTAAGCAGGTCGTCTGGATTAATAAACCGTGTAAGTGGAAACACCTGGCCTTCTAGTTTTAGGGCATAGCCCATTACCAGAGCATCCGGATTGCAGGGGACAGGTAGTAAGTCGTTTTCCTGAAAGATAGGAGTCTGATTGAGAATATCCTGACGGACTTCGGTCAGTGTATACCGGTCTTTTGCAGGATTGAAGTTTTCGAGTCGGCCTGCCACCTGAGTAGGTTGGAAGGTAACACCCCGCACACATGGTTGTTGCAATGCATATTCAATGATACTCCCAATCTCATCTGTGTTTAATCCTTTCTGCAAAGTCACCACCAATGTTGTAGATACATTGTATTTGTTGAGGTTCTCCAATGCTTTTTTACGTACATCCCGTAAATCTTTTCCCCGCATTTGTTCCAATACTTCCTTCCGAAAAGAATCAAACTGTAGGTAAATCTCAAAATCAGGCATGTAAGATGCTAATTTTTCTACAAAAGATTCATCTTGTGCAATCCGGATACCATTGGTATTCACCATCAGGTGTTTGATAGGCTTTTGTTTGGCAAGATCCAGTATTTCAAAGAACTGAGGATGTACAGTTGGTTCACCACCACTAAGTTGAATTACATCCGGTTCCCCTTCATTGGCCACTATAATATCCATCATGTGGTTAATTTCTTCCAGTGTACGGTGTCTGCCATGAGTAGGAGAAGATTCCGCATAACAGGTTGGACAGGTAAGGTTACATCTGTCTGTTACTTCTATGAGGGTAAGACATGAATGTTGCTCGTGATCTGTGCACAAACCACAGTCATAAGGACATCCATAATGAGTTGCCATATTAAATTTGAGAGGCATCTCACTGGCCTTGTTGTAGTTTCGTATATTTTTATAATAAGGTATATCTGTTGCTATCAGAACTTTCTCCCGTCCATGTTCAGGGCAGTTTTTCAACATAAAAACTTTATCATCCTCAAACACAATTTTGGCCTCAATACGGCGCAGACAGGTAGAACAAAGACTTAGTGTAAAATCGTAATAGGTGTAGGGACGTTGTTTTGACATACTATTTATAGTTGTTTTCTTACAAGATAACAGATAAGACAAGGTAGAAAAAATCTTTAGTTTATATGTGTTTATTTAAATTGATTCCGATTTTTTATACATTTGAGCTAATGTCAGTATATTTTCTATGTAGTAAAGATGTTTTACTTACATGTACTAAAGGCTGATCAAAGATCAGAAAGATTTACATGTAAAAAGCATTTCGTATTAAATCTAGCTATTCACTCTTAAAAACACTCAATTACAACATTATGCAAAAGCATAGCTTTATCTATCGATTATTTACACTTTTATTAATTACCACATTTTTGGTTAGTTGTGGAAAAAAGGATGAAGTTGAACCATCACCTGAAGAAAAAGAATTTGCTGCAGTACAAACGACAGTAGATCTGATTAACCAATTAGGAGGTATCAATGCAATGGCTGTTGATTTTTCTCAACAAGCAGGAGCTACAAATGGAAAGATTTCTAAAGGCCGCATGGCTGAGATTGTGAATGCCAGAATTGCATCCATTAAAGAAACACAATGTGGTAATATAAGCTTTGTACCTAGTGAATCTGAAGACCAAATGATTATTGTCATAGATTTTGGTAATGGCGTAACATGTGATGGAGTCTCTTTTAAAGGAAAGATTGAATACACAATCAATTTAGATTTTTCAGGAGAATCTTTTGAGTATGGAGGTAAACTAAACTTCATAGGATACGAAGTAGATGGTAACGGTCTTTCTGGAGAGTATACATTCTCAGCTATTCTCAAATCCCTTACAGAAACTACTGCCTTATATGAATATACCACCAAATTGGTTAATGGCGTCATAACAGATAAAGATGGCAAAAAAATACAGTGTAATAGTGAGTACCTAATAACTTTAAGTGCTAAATACACTACTGCTGGTCAGATTTCTAGTTCTTCTGTAAGTGCTACAGGTGCTATTTCAGGTACAGATGCTTCTGGAAAAGCTTTCTCTGCAACAGTAACCAAGCCATTAGTTTCTTCTTCTTCATGTCAATATGTAGTAAGTGGTACCTATCTGATTAAATCAGCGGCTCATTCTGATGCTACCTACGATTTTGGTAATGGTGATTGCGATAATAAGGCTACCCTTACTGTTAACGGAATTTCTAAAACAGTTACCATCGAGTAATAGAACGGTTACTTGTTGGGAATATAAACCACCGGAGCCCCAGCCCTTCGGTGGTTTTCTGTTTTTTATTGTTCTTTATCTGGGATGATTTCTTTTCTGGCAAGTAGTAAACTGGCAGGATAGAGAAATACCTTATAATAATAAATCAAACCTCCTATACATGCCAGTTGTATCGTTGATAAGCCAAAGTTAAATCGATACACAGGCTTAATAAACTCAATAAAGAAGCGAAAAAGAAGGTAAGATGCTAACAAGATTTTAAATCGACTGCCATTGGTCAATACATACTGTTGCTCAAGAAGGAAGATACATGTTCCTACTACTGATAGGAACATGATTTCATACAAAGCAGCCGGATGACGAGGGATGCCATCTCCCAGATTCATACACCAGGGTAATGAACAGGGACTACCATGTGTGCCATCGGTCGTCCCTGCCAGAAAGCAACCAATACGTCCCAGAATCATTCCCAGTATAATAGGATAAACCATCAGATCTCCTGATGAAGTAGTGACACCCAATTGTTTTTTTGTTAGTTCAACTCCAATTAATCCTCCCAGTAGCCCTCCTACAATAGTTTTGCTTTGCAAGTAAACCATCCAGTTTCCAGAGGCCTGTATGAATATATTCGGGTTTTCAAGAATACCTACTACTCGGGAACCAATTAGCCCTCCTGCAGCGGCTCCAATAAATATCCAGAGACGATCTGAATTGCTGATAGGATCATGTGTATGACGACGTAGCCATAAGTAATACCGAAAACCAATTGAATAAGATAATATCTCAAATACCAAATGAGAATTGATGGTAAATCCGGCTATGTGAAAGTTAACAGGAAAGGTCACAGGTAATGATGTTTGAATAGATACGTGGAAAGATAGTTAAGCTTCGAATAGTCAAAACTGAAAAAGAAGTTTTAAGTTTGAAGATACCAATGAAGATGACCTATCGCTACAAGTACATGAAATTTTCAAAAAATACAAACCCTGATGACTTCAAACACCATGAAGAGAAATGCATTTATTGGAATCACCTTGTCTCTGCTAAGTTTTTATAATGCTGGAGCACAAACTATTTCTACAACAGATATAAAAAAGCACATTACTATTCTCGCCAGTGATAAGATGGAAGGACGAGGGTCTGGCAAAAAAGGTGGCGAGTTAGCTGCTGACTATATTGCTGGTCAGTTCAAGGTATTAAAACTGGTACCTAAAGGAGATGCGAAGGGTTATTTCCAATATTTTGATGTAAAGAATTCCAGCACACATGGCGCTGTAGACACAACTAACCGGACTACGAAGAATGTAATAGGTTATCTGGATAATGGTGCAAGAGAGACAATTGTTATAGGAGCTCATTATGATCATTTGGGAATGGGGCATGATGGAGGCTCACTGGATATATCTCCTCTGGGAAAAATTCATAATGGAGCAGATGACAATGCTAGTGGAGTAGCTGGTGTATTGGAGCTAGCGAAGTATTACAGTCAGAATAAAGAAAAAGAGAAGGTTAACCTCTTGTTTATATGTTTTTCTGGTGAAGAAATGGGATTGCTGGGGTCAAAATATTTTACAGATCATCCCATTGTTGATCTTTCAAAAATAGACTGTATGCTGAATATGGATATGGTAGGCAGACTTCCTGAGAACAAGACACTCATTGTAAGTGGAGTAGGGACTAGTCCATCATGGGGAAATATACTACGTAAATACGAGTCAGATAAGTTGAAAGCCTCATTCGATTCTTCCGGAATAGGAGCTTCTGATCATACATCTTTTTACCTGAAGAATATTCCGGTATTACATTTTTTTACAGGATCTCATAGCGATTATCATAAACCTGGTGATGATGCAGATAAGATTAATTACGTAGGAGAGCAGATTGTTTTACAGTATATCATTCAGGTTATTTCAGATATAGCTGTACTGCCTCATCTGGCTTTTACTCCTACTAAAACCAACAGCAATCAAAGTGCTTCTGTTTCTATGAAGGTGACTATGGGAATTATGCCAAGTTATGCTTCAGACGGCAATGGTCTAAAAGTAGACGCAGTCTCTGAGAATAAACCCGCTAAAAAAGCAGGTGTGTTGACAGGAGATGTGATTGTGGCTATTGATGAGCATAAGGTTACTGATATCCATACCTATATGGAAGCCCTAAACTTTTATGAAAAAGGTGCATCCGCTCAGGTTAAGATCCGCAGAGGAGCTGAAACCGTTACACTTACAGTACAATTCTAATAGAAACAAAAAGAGGCAGGTTTTTGGCCTGCCTCTTTCACTATATCAGATACACTGAATTAGTTTAAAAACTCATAGATCCCTGCTACTCCTTGTCCACCACCTACACAGGCTGTAACCATACCATACTTCTGATTCTGGCGACGCATTTCATTAAATAACTGAATAGACAATCTGGCACCAGTTGAACCCAAAGCATGGCCTAATGCAATAGCACCTCCATTAGGGTTTACGATATCAGGATTGATACCAAGTGTTTTGATTACTGCCAGTGCCTGAGCCGCAAATGCTTCATTCAGTTCAATCTGTTGAATATCTTCTAACTTCATACCTGCCTGTTTTAGTGCCTGTGGTATCGCTGCAACCGGACCAATACCCATGATGCGTGGTTCCACACCCATAGCAGCATAGGTAACCATACGGGCAATCGGTTTCAGATTCAACTCGTTTACCATTCGTTCAGACATAACCAGTACAAAGCCTGCTCCATCAGATGTTTGAGAAGAGTTACCTGCTGTTACACTTCCGCCTGCTGCAAATACAGGTTTTAGCTTTCCTAAAGCATCCATACTTGTATCTGCCCGTGGACCTTCATCTGTATCTACTACATATTCGCGGGTTTTCTTTTTGCCACTATCTGCATCAAAATAAGTTTCCTTTACAGTGATAGGAACAATCTGGTCCTTGAAATATCCACTCTTGATCGCATTAAGCGCTTTTTGATGAGATTTGAACGCAAATTCATCCTGCTCCTGACGAGTGATGTGGTACTGGTCTGCAACCTGCTCGGCAGTGAGTCCCATACCCAGGTAGTAATCAGGATGAGGGAGTGTTAATTCATAATTAGGTGCTAGTTTCCAGCCTGTAGTAGGTACCAGCGACATAGATTCTGTTCCTCCGGCAATCATACAATCCGCCATCCCTGCATGAATTTTAGCAGAAGCAATAGCAATAGCTTCTACTCCTGACCCACAGTAACGATTGATAACCATACCTGGAACGCTGATAGGCATAGAAAGCAATGAAATCATACGTCCCATCTGCATGCCTTGTTCCGCTTCGGGTACTGCATTACCTACTATAATATCATCCACACGTGCAGGGTCTAATGCTGGCACAGAGGCTACCAGTTTTTTTATTACTTCTGCTGCCAGATCATCTGGACGGGTAAACCGAAACCCTCCACGAGGCGCTTTACCTACAGCAGTTCTATATCCGGCTACTATATATGCATTCATATTGTCAGATTTTTTAAATGAAAGTATTCTGTAATGAAAACGAAATAGTGACTGAAATCATTCAGGTAATTAGTTTCTGAGAGGTTTGCCTCCATTCAGTAGACTTTGGATTCTCTCAAGGGTCTTACGTTCACCACATAATGACAAGAAAGCTTCTCTTTCCAGATCCAGCAAGTATTGTTCTGTCACCACCTGTGGATAGGATAGATCCCCACCACACATTACGTAAGCTAGCTTCTCTGCAATTTTCTGATCGTGTTCACTGATATATTTTCCATAACGCATAGCAGCTATACCTGCTTTAAATAACGCTATACCTGTACGTCCCTGTACCTTTATATCTTTGCGTTGTTTGGCTTGTGTATATCCGGCATCTGCCAGTTCCAGTACAGATTCTTTTGCATCAGCAATCAAGCGACTACGATTTAAGGTTACTTTATCACCACGACGAAGATATTTCATGTCGAATGCTTCATAGGCTGAAGTAGATACTTTTGCCATTGCCACATTCATAAAGGCATTCTGGAGTGAGTTCAGTTCAATGTCTCCTGCTTCATAGGCATCTGATAGGCGAAGAGCCATTTCTTTACAACCACCACCACCTGGAATCAGACCCACACCCACTTCTACCAGACCGATATAACTTTCAGCAGCAGCTTGTACACGATCTGCATGCAGAGTCATCTCACATCCACCTCCCAGTGTAAGTCCTGCCGGAGCTACAACAACCGGAATCGCAGAATAACGTACCCGCATCATCGTGTTTTGAAACTGACGAATCATAAGGTCCACTTCATCATATTCCTGTTCAACAGCAAACATAAACAGCATACCCAGATTGGCTCCTGCTGAGAAGTTTTCACCTTCATTGGCAATTACCAGACCTCTGAAATCCTTCTCTGCAATCGAAATTGCCTTGTTGATACCTTCAATAACTTCTGGGCCTAAGGTATTCATTTTAGTATGAGCTTCCAGATTCAACACACCATCACCGATATCAAACAGTGTAGCCCCTTTGTTTTCCCAAACTACTTTATTGCCTCTTAAGGTATCCAGTAGAATAAATTCTTCTGTTCCAGGTACTGCTTTATATCCTTTAGCCTGTAGATCATAGTATTTTCGGATACCACCTTCTACTTTATAGAAAGTATCATGGCCATTGGCTAGCATTTCATATACCCAGGCTGCAGGTTTCTTACCTGCTGCTTCCATTTTGGTTACAGTTGTCTGAACTCCCAGTGCATCCCACGTTTCGAATGGACCAATCTGCCAGCCAAAACCTGCACAAATAGCCTGATCTATACGATACAGTTCGTCTGATATTTCAGGGATACGATGAGTGACATAACTGAAAAGATCATAGGTAGTAGCACGCATAAAGTCACCTTCTTTTCCTTTGGCGTTGATCAGAATCTGAAGGCGTTTTTTCAGGTCATCTACTCCTTTCGTTAGTTCGAATACAGACAGGCGTGCTTTTTGTTGTGGGCGGTATTCCAGTGTTTTCAGATCAAGAGAAAGGATTTCGGACTGACCTGCTGCATTTTTGATCTTTTTATAAAATCCTTGTCCTGTTTTATCTCCCAGCCATTTGTTCTCACTCAGTTTTTGAACAATAGCAGGAAGCTTGAATGTCTCTTTGGATTCATCGTTTGGAAGGTTGTTATATAAGCCATTGGCAACATTGACAGTAGTATCCAAACCTACAACATCTGACAAGCGAAAAGTACCAGATTTAGGCTTTCCTGAAATATCACCTGTCAGTTTATCTACCTCCTCAATAGTTAATCCAAACTCTTCAGTTGCTTTGATCACACTCATCATAGCATAAACACCCACGCGATTGGCGATAAATGCAGGAGTATCTTTGCATAATACGGTTGTTTTGCCTAGATACCGATCACCATACTGCATCACAAAGTCAATGACTTCCGGATTTGTTTTAGGTCCAGGAATTACTTCCAGTAGACGTAAATAGCGTGGAGGATTGAAGAAGTGAGTACCACAGAAATGTTTCTGGAAATCTTCACTTCGACCTTCAGACATCAGGTGAATAGGGATACCTGATGTGTTAGAAGTAATTAAGGTGCCAGGCTTTCTATATTTTTCAACTTGTTCATAAATAAGTTTTTTGATGTCTAGTCTTTCAACAACAACCTCTATCACCCAATCTGCAGTGGCAATATCTTTCATATTGTCTTCAAAGTTTCCCAGTACAATACGGTTAGCAAATGAAGTATTGTATAAAGGAGCAGGACTAGCTTTGATGGCAGCCTGAAACAGATCATTGACAATTCTGTTTCGTACGTTTTTATTATCCAGTGTTAAACCTTTTGCTTTTTCGGCATCATTCAGGTCTTTCGGTACCATATCCAGCAACAGTACATCTACACCAATGTTTGCAAAATGACAAGCAATGCGTGAACCCATAATACCTGCACCCAGTACTGTTACCCGTCTGATTGGGCGATTTTGGTGTGTTTTCTGTCCTGTAGTCTGTATTTTCTCGGCAACTAATGTTTCCATAATTCAGAAAAGGAATTAAGAATGAAAAAGATATATAATAGATTAGTGATGAAGAGTATTTCTAAGATTACTCTGGAAGATCGGTTTCCATCAATTCAGATGATTGTAAGGTGCGTCGTTGTTCTACCATTTTGGTAATTTGCTGAACTACTTCAAAAAAAATATCCAGCTTCTCAGAAGGAACATTATTCCGGATCATGAAGTTAAATTCGCGTACTGTACGACGAGCAATTTCACGTTTCTCTTTACCGCTTTCTGTCAGAAAAACATTCACAAAGCGTTTGTCTCTTGCGTTTGTTTCACGATAGATCAGACCATCTTCTTCCAGCGTTCGTAACATACGGGTAAGACTGCGACTCTCTAATCCGACCAATGGGCCTATGTGAGTAGCGGGTGTTCCTCTTTCTGCGTCAATATTAAGCAATACATGCCCAATAGCCATTGTGAAATCATGTTGTGCTGCTTCACTGTTATACATACGTGAAATGGCATGCCAACAAGCTTTTATTTGATAATCAACGGTTTCTTCGCGTTTCATAAATTGATAATGGCAATTGGAAATCTTTCAATAAAAACCAGATTTGGGAACAGAAGCTTTGAGCTATATAAAAGGCCGAGAAATATTTCTCCTGGTTGATCCCTTTAGTATATCTCAGTTTCTTTAAATTACTTCCTTCAAAAATAATAAAATATTGTTATGCATGCATACTAATTTAATTATTTTTTTCATATTTTTTATAGAATAAAGGAAAAACAAATAAAAGATATTTTTAATTCTCTAAGTAGCCTACTAAGAAATTATACAATCAATCACAATACTGATTCCGAAAAAAATCAGACTGCTCGTATTAATGATTTGTGGTTTATATAGAGAGAAAATAGTAGAGATATAGCAACGAAGCTTGTTTGGAGGAGACAGTCAGTAGCTATAAGACAAGGAACAGACAAAGCTAAGCTACATTTTTAGTTCTTACAGAATTTCAATAAGATCCTCCAAACTTGGCAATTTATTATTCACTCTGTTTATATTTAGAGGTATAAACGGAGTGTTTTAAGTGAGACTTGAGATTTTAAGGGGGCTACAGAATCTATGGTATGGATATTCTATAAGTAAAGTATTCTAACTAATCTTTTCACAATACATCTTACTAGCTAGCGATCATTTTATTTTTGCTGACAGAGCTTGAATTTGTTTATCACTTGTATGGTAAACTAGCAATTTATCATAAGCATCTACATATACAGCAGCAATGGTATTACTAGTATGAATCGGTCCTTTTCCTATTACAGTTCCATTCAATGTATAAAGTGTTGTATTTTTAGCAACAGGATTGGTTATTGCTACCAGACGTAAGCCAGCTCCAAAATTGTAATATTGGATTTGGATGTTATCAGAGATATTGCCTGTTGTTTCAAACAGAGATTGTCCCTCTTTATCAAGAATAGCGATAGTACGATTGTCAATTCTGGCAATTACCCAATCTTTCTGTCTGGGTTCTATACACATACGAAACACATTATTACCTGAGGTGTGATATAATTGTTTACGATTAGTGATCTTACCTGTCAGATCAGTATGGATAATTTCCCCTTCTTTGGTGACAATAATAATAGTAGTTTCTTCAGGAGATAGTCCTGTTTCTACTAAGAATCTGCTTTCTGTACGAGCTTTCAAATCTACCGGAAACCCAGTATAGACTTGTCCGCGACGGTTAAGTAGAGTGAGTTTTCCGTTTGCTTGCAGAACAACAAAATAATCTTTGTCATGAATGCGAATGTGTTGAGGTGCACATTCCAGGCGATAACCTGTATGAAGTGGGTTCCAGCCTTCAAGTATAGCCCCCGACTTATCATACATATATAGATTACCTAACATATCAGATACCAGAAATCTATACTCCAGATTTCCATCATAATCAATCAGAGATAATGTATGTAGCCCTGTGGGTGCTGGTACTTTTACTGGGAAGGGAGAAACTGGTGCACCATTGCGATCTACTATAAACAGTTGATGATAGGTTGTGAATAAATATTGCAGCTTATTGTTTTTCAGATAGTCGATCTGATAAATTTCAGATTGTATTGGGCTCTCCATCCATTTGCGCCATAAGATCTGACCCGATTGGTTGACAAGATATAGCCTGTTTGCTGCATCTTGTAATAATACTTCCCGGCTACGGTCTATGTGACTACGTACCAGTACTGGTGGCATTTTAAGCAACGTATCAGCTGTGGCTTTCCAGGAGACAAAAAATGTATTGGCGACTGATGATGCAATAGGCTTACTCCGATAATGTGCTGTTATTTCTGTTTCAAAAGTGTTCTTGTGCTCACTATGAAACTGTATTGTCAGATGTTCGAAATCTTTCAATGAACTGCTGTACTGTTGCATAATTTGCTGCCAGTGAGGAGCTGCCTTTTGATAAAACAAGGACCATGCATGACTTACATCTATTTGAATGGTGAAATGAGCCGATTGTTCACTTTTGAATAAATTACGTTTGATAGCTGACTGGCTCCATACATCTCCCGTCTCGCGTATATCTAGTAAATTTTTAAGGCTTTGTACAGAATTGCCAAATACAACATATTGATTAATAATGGTATAGAAGCATTGAGAGAATCCATTAACTTCATTGCCAAATACACTTGAGGGAAATTCTGGTTTATAGATTTGATGAATAGTCGCTCCTTTATATTTTTCCTGATAAGGGGGGTGTCCATTTCCTTCATCGTATTGTATACTAACCTCTTTAAGCTGTTTAGCAGCATTAGAGACATCGTTAGTTCGTACACAAAGGAGACGATCTGGTTGATTTCCTGTTGTTGTCTCTACAATGGCTAAGGCCATTTCATTTGCTATCCAGGAAAAGTATTTGGGATGAGCAGATGAATGATATAGGGAATCGTATTGGTAGTGTTTTTTGAAATAGGCTTGCGGCTTGCTAAATGTCCAATGATAGAGGATTGCTGTTTGATTGGGAATCATGGACAAGCAGGACACAGGTTGTGCCTCCTGACCCTCAAACATACTCAGATAATTGATCTTATTATTCTGAGAACTAAGGTGTGTATTGCCTTTTAAATTGATACTATTTTTTTCCTGAGCCAATTCCAGATTTGTAAACAAACCCAATGTAGAGAGGATACCCGCATCAGATGAACTGTTGGTAAACAGCTGTGCTAATCTTGGTGTAGCCGATAGATTAACATAAACCTGTAAAGGCCCTTTAGATACGGTAGCAGACTTGTTCCAGGTATTCCATTGTGTGTCCCGGCTTACAGTTCCTTCATTGAGTTTACGAATAACATCTTCTACAAGGAAAGAAGTGTAGCTACCAATTAATAAGTCGTCCGTAAAAATAAAAGAAAAAGATTGTCTGGAGGAGCGATCTGTAATATCTGTAATCTTATGATCCCCAAAAATTCTTGTATCTGTCCGGAACTCTGTGTTTGCGCGAAACTGCTGTATTAGCTTCTGTGTACTTGTTTTTTCGCGTTCACTCAGAGGAATGTAAAAAACGTAATCGAAATCGTTACGGGTTGTTACATGTAACGACATCAGAATTTTCTTGTTGAGAAGAATTTCTTTGCTTTCCGGATACTTTTGCAGAGAATTCAGGCGAGAAAGGAGTGTCTGAAAATAAGGTAAAGATTGTATTGGTTTCCAAGTCTCTTCTTTTTCCCAGTTTGAAACCACATTCAGGGGATTATCCGCTTCAACAACCAGCAGAGAATGTATAGGAACTGCAGTCCATGCAGGAGAAAGTTGGCGATTAAGCCACCATTGGTAGGTACCAAATCCAACAATTCCTGCAATGATAATGCCTGCAATGGCAAGAAAGTATTTTCTAGTCAAGAATGGTTTGTTTTAAATACAGACAGACTAAGAGTGTATTAAAGAAGAGACTATTACACAGCTACTGGAGCTTTTATGCCAGGATGTGGATTGTAATTCTCAACGATAATATCTTCATAATTAAATGCAAAGATATCTTTCATATCTGGATTTATCTTTATTGTGGGCAAAGGTCGGATCTCTCGGGATAATTGCAGCTCTACCTGCTCCATATGATTCATGTACAGATGGGTATCACCTCCAGTCCAGATAAAGTCGCCTACCTGCAAATTACAAACCTGAGCAATCATATGGGTAAGCAATGCATAGGAAGCAATATTAAAAGGAACGCCAAGGAACACATCCGCACTTCGCTGATACAGTTGGCAGGATAACCTACCATTGGCTACATAAAACTGAAAAAGAGCATGACATGGCATTAAAGCCATCTGGCTGATCTCGCCAACATTCCATGCACTTACAATGAGGCGTCTTGAATCAGGATTCTTTTTAATCTGAGCTATTACATCAGAGATCTGATCAATTACTTTCCCATCTGCTGCTTCCCAGCTACGCCATTGTTTTCCATATACAGGTCCTAACTCTCCATTCGCATCAGCCCATTCATCCCATATGCTAACTCCGTTATCTTTGAGGTATTTGATATTGGTCTCACCTTTCAGAAACCATAATAATTCATAGATTACAGACTTCATATGAACTTTCTTTGTCGTTACCAGAGGAAAACCTTCATTCAGATTAAACCGCATCTGATAACCAAACACACTAAGCGTACCTGTTCCAGTACGATCCTCTTTCCGGGCGCCATTCTCCAGAATATGGCGCATCAAATCATGATATTGTTGCATAAGCAGAAAATAAGCTATCTGACAACGAAGGTAGACGAAAGAGAGATTTTTTACAAGAGAAAAGAAAATGTCTCCCTCAAAACAGGAAGATTAAAATCTACCGGAAAGAAAGTTTTAGATACTGTAAGAGAAATGTAGTATTGTTTCTTAGAGCATATCTGAGAATAGATCTCAATTGCGCAAAAGGTAGAGAAGTTTCTGATTTCTGCTGACGTTCTTTCAATTGCCGGGCGACGTTTTTAGATTTACTTTGATAGATCATATCTGAAATCAGTTTTTGATGGTGTAAAAGGTCCAGAATCCGTAAATTTTCAATAATGAATGTTTGGTCTTTATGGGATGCTACCGTTACCTTTTGTGCATGTAAACGAAAGTAGTTGAGTTCTTCATCCACATAGACTAGATCTGACAGAGAGAGCATTTGACACCAGAACAACCAATCTCCTGACAATCGAAAAGTTTGGTAGTCAGAGTTTATTTTATCAACCAGATTTTTTCTAAAAACAACAGCACTGGCATTGGGAATTATATTCGCACCAGAGAAATGGTTAGCTATACTAGATTTTCCTGAATGAATGCTCTTAGGCTCTAGTGTCTTGTACAAGTTGCGGCAAGAAGTTATAATTTTGCCCTGAGCATCGACCTGCCAGGACTGACTGTAAACAATTCCCACTTGTGGTTGGACTTTCAGAATATCAGTTAACTTTTCCAGAAAAACAGGATCTGCATAATCATCACTTTCTGCTATCCAGATATACTCTCCTTTAGCCAAGTTCAGCCCTTTTGCCCATTGTTTAAAAGGACTACCACTATTTTGTGTATTAAATAGTGTTTGAATGCGTTTATCAGTACGTGCATAGTTAGATATTACATCTCGGCTGTTGTCAGTGGAGCAATCATCTAATATGATAATTTCTATATCCTGAAATGTTTGATTTTGTACACTCTCAATACGTTGAGGTAGATACAATGCATGATTATAATTGGGAATAATGACAGATACGACAGGCATATTATTTTCAAGATTTTGAGTACCTCGCTACAGCATCTTCAAGTAGTTGATATATTTTCTTTCCTGCTACAGTAACATCATAGTGTTCAACCTGTGTTGCCGCGATTTCTCCCATCTTAGATAAGCTTTCCAGATCATCTCTTAGTGTAGAGATCCATTGTGCCATTGCATAAATATCAAGATAGGATACTGCATGTCCACCACCATTGGCTACAAACTCAGGAATGCCACCAGCTTGATCGAAACATACAATAGGCTTTTTAAGAGCTGCTGCTTCCAGTACAACTAAGGGAAATGGGTCTTCACGGGAGGTGAGTGCAAACACATCAAAAATTTGAAAATAGTCTTGAGGATTTTCTTTCTTACCTGTAAATATCACTTGTTTATTCAGGCCTGTACGTTTTAATTCATAATCAATTTTTAGCTTCTCTGTAGCATCTACATGGCCGATCCAGACAAAATACGTATTGTTCAATTCATTCTTTAGACGAAGGTAATCAGCTACCATTAAAAATAAGTCTGCTCCTTTACGCCATTCTACCAATCCAGAGCCACCTACAACAAATGCATTCTCAGGGATACCCAATTCTTTCTTGACATCAGATGTTTTTTTCGATGGCTTACGGATTTTGCTTGTATCAATCCATTCATAAACAACATGCTGGGGTTTATGAAGACTTATATGTTTGTTTTCAATAAGATTTTGTTTTACGGCCTCTGATGCGGTTATATAGTGAGTAATAAAAGGTTCTGCCTTACTGAATTTATCAAGTCTGCAGTATGTTTGCAATACTATCTCCAGTTCATGGATATGACAGAAGATAGGACAGTGTAACAAGGAGGCAATCTCAGGCAAAATTCTGGCGGCTAGTGCTGTATTTATATATACAGCCTCCCATTTATGAGTTCGTAAAGCTTCCAGAATATATTTATGTTTACTACTTCCTGAAAGTTTGTTTTGGATTTTTGAAACTAACTGTGTATAGGTATTTGTCTGTGAACTTTCTTCTTTATTCCAGATATATACGTTGCCAACTGCTCTGAAATCTGGTTCCAGTTCTCCTGTTCGATATAGGATAATTGTAATCTCAAACAGATTTTGTTGTCTAAACCATTGGAGGAGATTAAGCAAGACAAGAACAGCCCCTGTGCGAGAGGCTTCATGACTAATCACTAATAAATGCTTTTTCAATGTTTAAATTTTAATGGGCAGATGCTTTATGAAAAAGATTTTTGATCCTTTTAGATAAGCTATATATAGGGTTGATAGATTTTCCTGTAAGAAATTGACTCCATAAATACCAGAGATCACTATCAAACTTTCCAAAAGACAAACATACAAGCAAGTATTTAAAAATTACCTGTTTATCAAATTTGTTCTTCAACATTAATTTAATAAACTGTTTGTTTGTACGAAGCTCTGTAGAAGAAAGTTCCTGTGATTGAATACTGGTTAAGTGAACAGGTAGTTTATCTTTCCATTTTTTTGTGAAGATTAATGCTTCCCGTATCCATTTAGTATCAAAGTTTCCAACAGATAAATGTTCAATACTAACTCCAAACAAGACACAGACTTTATACCCTGCTGTAAAAACCTGTATAGAATAATCAAGATCATATAAATGAAAATGGCGAAATGTTGTTTGATCAAAAGGAATCTTTTGCCATACATCTTTACGTGTACACAGCCAACATCCATCTAAGGTTACAACTTCTGCGGTATTTTTTCCTTCTGGATTAATCAATGAGGTACGTGATTCTCCATCAGGAAACTTCTGGATAAAATTGAGTCGGGTAAGATTTAAGTCTGTCGCAAGGGACCAGCCGGACGGGGCTTTCGTTTTGGCAATGGAACCCATTATACCCAATAACCCTGTCTGAGTATCTTGCAGTGCCTCCACTACTTTTACTCCCCAGTTCTGAGAGTAAAAACGCAGATCTTCATGCATAAAACATAAATAATCGTACTTGCTTTGTGAGGCACCTAGATTATATGCTTCACATATACCATATTTAGCAGAAGAGTTTTCAATAGCAATGATTTCATAAGGCACTCCTATTGTTTGCTCTACTTGTTTCTGAGTAGCTTGGAGATCTGACTGGCTTTTAGAGCAAACAATTATTGAAATCATAGAAAACCCGGAATGATAAAATTTAATTTGTAATTAGCTTGAATACAAGACGGAACATTTTTGTGCGAAGTAACCAACACCTTTTTAGCAAACGGCGCCAAGCATGAGGGTCTTGTTTTATAAACTGTTGTATGACTTTTTTGCTGGCTTGATAAGTAAGTCCTTGTTGCAGAATCATATCAATCCATGTTTTAACAAAATGGTGCATAGCCCGATCTTGTATATCTACTGGAATGTTAATTTGTGTACGTAAGTATTCCATTACTCGTAGTCGTTCAAGTAAACTAATCCCATTTCGAGCCGTTGCACTACGGACATTACGTTGGTGGGTTCGAAAATAGTTAAGAGGCTCAGCTACAAATGCAACATCGCCCTGTAAAAATAAAGAAGACCATAATTTCCAATCACCAATCACACGATAGGTCTCATCTGCTCCACCTGCTTTATGGTAAGCATTTTTTTTAAAGACAACAGCACTTGCATTAGGAACAATATTTTTGATAAACATATATGAGGTGGCTAACATGCTGCCAGACATCACAAAATCAGATTTCCATAAAGTCATATTAAGTTCATGATAATGAAAATCCCAATTACGCAAACGTACATTTTTTGAGTCTATTTCCCAGGAATGAGAATAGGCTGCTACTCGATTACTATCTGCCTCCAACAAGTTTACCATTCTTTCCAGAAAGTTTAGTTCATTGAAATCATCAGATTCTGCAATCCATATATATTCTCCTTTAGCTTCTTTGATGCCTTTATTCCATTGTTTGAATGTACTACCGCTATTTTCTACATTATATATTATTTTGCTCACCTTAGGATGATTCCGATAATGTTCTATAACCTCATGGCTTTTATCGGTAGATTTGTCATCCATTAATATAATTTCATAATCCTGAAAAGATTGGTTAATGACAGAGTCAATACGCTTTGTAAGATAGGATTCATGATTAAAATTAGGTATAACAACGGTTACTTTGGGGCTCATTCGAATAAATTTTACCTTCTTATAGCTTAATCAAGAAGATTGAAACAGTTTTTTTATATTTTTAAGTTGATAATACTTAAAGAATTTTAAGACAGTTATAAATGAACTTTTATTAGAGGATACTACATTATAAAAAATCCAAGTATTATCTTTTAATGAGATATTGGTTTCATTATTTATTTGAAACCAATATCTGATAAAAGTATTCACCATTGTTTTTAGAGTCTTTTTATTAAAGGTATGATCATGAGAGAGATTTCTTATAGTTTTAATAATAGATAGTATTTCAGGCTTTGTATTTTGACTAAGCACTTCATTATTATCTAATAATGTATTTCTATGAAAGTTTAGAGGAGGCTCTGATATATATACAATGTCGCTTACAGATAAAATCTTTATCCATAATACATAGTCGATATTATCCTGTATTTTACTCTCTAACCATCCAACGCGATTATATATATCTTTCCTGAATAATATGGTTTTGGGACTTTGCATATTATTCTTTTGAAGCATATATTTATTAATGAATTTGGCTCCTGAGTGAAAATTATTTGCTAAAGGTTCTGTCGAACTGCTTGTTGATATCTTAACAGGTAAATTGTTGTTATAATAATCAATAGGATAAGACTCGCAACAAAGAACTCCTGCAGATGCATGTATAGATAGATGTGTGAGCATTCTTTCCAGAAAGGAAGACAACCAATAATTATTGACATTTGCAATCCAGATGATATCTCCTTTAGAAATATTGATACCCTCATCCCATTGATTACGTAAGTTTGTAGATGAAGTAGTTAGTTTGTGAACTCTATTATCTTTTTCAAGATAATAATTTATAATTTCTGATATATTTTTATTGTTGGATTCTTTGTTGGCTATCAAGATCAGTTCTAGTCTGGAATAACTTTGCTGAAGTATACTTTCTATGCATTCAGTTAGATATTCTGTATTTTTATCAAGTGGAAGTATGATAGATACTTTAGGAGGAGTCCAGGAGTGAAAGAATGTATCTTTATCAGTATTAAAAGCCTCGTCTCCTTTCTTGCCACTAAAGCCTTCTTCATTATATAGTGCAATAATATTATGAAAGAAGGTAGAGCGAATGTTCGGATTTTGAATCCATCTTATATTGAATTCATAGTCTGCAAGTACTTTGTAGTTTGTATTAAATAAGCCAATCGTATCAAAAATCTCTTTCCTGGCAAAAATTGCCTGGTGACAAATATTCTGCCAATAAAGCTTTGCAACAGTAAATGCTCCATTATAGCGTATTCCACTAACCTTAAAAATAACATCACCATAAATAACATCCCATAGAGAAGTATCTACAGAAGAGAATAAATCATTAATAGTCGTCTTGGTATAAAGGATGTCATCACTACCTAAAAAATAGATCCATTCCCCTGTACTCATACCAACTCCTTTATTCATCGCATCATAGATTCCCTCATCTGGTTCAGAAATCCAGCGGATTATGGGATATTTTGCTGCATATTCTTTAATGATATTGATGGTAGTATCTGTAGAGTTTCCATCAATAAGTATGTATTCAATGTTTTTATAGGACTGATTTACAACACTCAAAATTGTTTCTTCGAGTGTTGCTGCCGCATTGTAAGTAGGTGTAATAATGGTTAATTTGGGGAGCATACTATTTTCTAATATTCTCAATTTATAAAATGCTAGCCTGTAAATCTATCCAATGTCAGATCATAGTTTATCATTTGAGGGCAATCAACAGAAGCATACTTTCTGAACCGATTTTGGACAAAAGGAATGTTAGCCAGGTATTTTCTGTAAAATTGAAGCCTCTTTAAGGTTGGAAGTAGATTAAGAGAGACAATCTCTTGCTGAATGATATTTTCAGCTTCAGAAAGGTATTCCTGATAAGAATCTCTGGAAAGCTGTCCCTGTTGTCTCACTCTAAAGCCACCAATGAGTGCATTCGTAACATACAGTGTTTCATGTCTGAAAAAACGCATCCAAAGCTCAAAATCACCAGCATATTTATAAGTCGTGCAAATCTGTTGACCAGCTTTTTCCCAAAGCTCTCTTCGCCAATAGGTTGATTCTTGCTGGATGAATTGCCCATCTGATAAAAACTCCTTCAAATAAAAAGAGTATTTAGAAAACTTATGTGGTCTGCTATAGACAATACGACCCCTATCGTCAAATACACTTGGATAACCTTGTATCCATTTTACTTTGGGAACGTTAGAAAAAATATCAGCCAATACAAAAAGAGAATTCTGATGAAGCAAATCATCAGAATTCAGCCATCCCATAATCTCTCCGGTAGACTTTTTAAAACCTTTATTTAGTGCATCGTAGAGTCCATTATCTTTTTCACTTTCCCAGTAGGTTAGGTGTTTTTCATATTTACGAATTATATCAATAGAACCATCTGTACTTCCTCCATCAATAATGATATATTCGAGATTTGGATATTCTTGTTTAACAATAGATAGTATCGTTTTTTCAAGATATTTTGCTTGATTGAACGAAGGCGTTACTATAGTAATCTTTGGAAATGTCAAGGTCTTAATTTATTTGTAAGTGTTTTTAGTGAAAACTTTGGACGTCTTTGGTATAAAAAAAGCATCACATTGCCAAAACGCATGATCTTTCTCACGACGCATGGTATCAACTATGTCAATTAACCGGAATCCTTTTTCGTCTAAATACTGACACATTTCCCAAAATAATAAAGAGTTTTGTGCAATTTGGAATCCATAACATTCTACCACAATTACTTCAGTTTGTTTCAGTGTATCAGATGCTCCCTCAAAGATAGGTACTTCATAGCCATGTGTATCCAGTTTTAATAAATACGGCCCTGGTAATTGCAATCGAGCTATTTCATCATCTACAGTTGTTACATCAATAGTTCTACATTCTTCTTCTGTGCGATTATGAGCAACACCGCTACCATCTAGATCTTCTGCAACGTAAAAGCTAACAGTTGTTTTTTCTTTTCCAGCTCCACTGTGTACAATGGAGATATTAGTATGTCTTGAGGCTAATGCTGATAATTCTTCCTTTCTTTCTTCTAACGGCTCAAAAAGAATATAGTTACTTTTAGGCCATACTTGCATAGCCTGGTGTGTCCAGGTTCCTTGTGCCGCTCCAATATCAATCACAGTATTGGGAAAGAACTCTCTTTGGCTACATCGTTGCAGACCACTTAACATAGTGTCTGGGGATGGAGGAATAACCGTTGTTATTGCTTGTTTTGGTAATCCATTAGAAATATTCTTTATTTTTCTAATTTCGAAACCAAAAGAACGTGCGATTTTTTTTGTGATTTTCTTAATCATCTTTTTTTTGTCGCAAAAGAGGTGAGTGTAGGTCTATGGATTGTTTTAATTGTTCCTGCCAGAATTCAGGATCATGTTTTTCCCATGCATGGCAGCCAAAAGGAAGCTGGTTGTTATTTAATCTATATAATTTATGAGGACTTTTCTCAAAAGCAAATCGTATAGCATCAGCCTCTTTACCTACTTTATAAAATGGATAGAATACCCCCGCAAAAAATGACCAAAAAATATCCTCTTGTCCGTGTTTGTTTAGCCATTGTTGTATAGACTTTCTAAAAATTAAACAAATCAAATAAAACTTAAGGTTATGTCGAAGTGAGAGCCCTCCATTTCCAACAAGATTTATTTTTTTTATTTTTTTTGCATACAACCATGTTATTTTTTTAGGTAGCCATGCGTATACAGTATCCATATAAGGCCAGTCATCTGCAGGCCAAGGTGCTCCGATATAATCAATGCCAGAATTACACCAATCGGTTAACTCATCTCTAAATACCAGAGCATCCAATTGATAAATCAGAATATATTTGTAGTTTAAAAATCGTTTATAAAATGCTGCTGATAGCAATAATTTATTATATCCACTGATATTGGCAAAATAGTTGTCTTGGAATCTTTCAAGCCGGACTTGCACTCCATTAGTAGAGCAAAATTCTAAATACCAGTGTACATTCAGATTCTCAGGCGCTACAAAAATAATTTGATACTTAGTAAGTATTTCTAAACAAGTTTGTAGTGACAAAACCTCATTTGGATCTGGTTTGGGTTTATAAATTGGAATAACAACTGCAACCAGTTCTTTTTTTTTGAAAAAACTACTAATAGCTAACATCAGATTCTGTATCCAAATATATCTAATTGTAAATCCATACCCAACATTAATTCTCTCTGAACATAAGGCCTAGGTCGTGTGTATGCCTCATGAATATGATACCTAAATCCATTTTCAGATAAAATGGAGAGTATTTTATCTAATTTTTGTGATTCAGTAATGTGTGAATGGTATTCAATAAAAATATTTTCTACATTTTGTAATACATCTTTACAATCCATTAATACTTCATATTCTGCTCCCTCAATATCTACCTTTAAAAAATCTACCTTTTTATCAATAAGTAGGTCTTTTAACCTTCTGGACTTAACTTTGACTAAACGGGTTTCATCTCCAGGTTTAGGGATACGACCCGAAAACCCTCCTTCAACCTGAAATTCAATAAATCCATTTTCTGTCCAGATCGCTTCCTGGTATACCTGTATTGTATTAAACCCAAAACTATTTATATTCTGCTGCAATATACTACAGATAATATTGTCAGGCTCAAATGCAATTATATATGCATCTGGATAAAGTTTTTTGAAATATGTTACACTTAGGCCAATATTAGCACCACAATCTATAATAAATGGTTGATTAGAAGATGCCTTAAATTCATATATGCCTTTTTCGAAAATTTCTGACCTTCCACCCAAAAAAGTAGGAGCATCAGCAAGTTTAAATTTACTCCCTTGAAAGTCAGTAGTGGTTGGAATATAACGAGGTAGTATCCGCAACCTTTCTTCCTCTGTCATAACTTCTTTGTTAATATGGACCTTTTTAACAGGAGGAGTTACTGACTGTGGCGGTTTGTGTAAGAAGGATTTAACTTTTCTATAAAGTTTCCGTTTCACACTTATTTTGGGTTGCGGCTTTATTTGTGGTTGTGGAAACTGTAAAAGGTATTGATACTCTGCGACTCTTTCTGCAATAGCATCATTTGCCTGAACTGAAATGTTATTTACCGTTATAGAATCGGCAATTATCATATCTTTATACTGACTTGAAATATCACAGTTCTCACCACTACCATCATGACCTATGTTTCTAATAAGAGATATTTTAGGATGCAGGCATAATCCATTATTTAGAAAAATACTTGTATGCCATTTTACAGCCCATGTTCTTATCTGACCGTTTACGTTCTGTATGAGTTGTTGATAAAAAGCATTCCCTTGACCTGCATTAAAGGTAAAATAATCGATTGGACCTTTATCTGATAATTGTATAAGTAAACTTCTTGCATCTGAATTAAAGCTTTTCCATGCTCTTTTCCATGTTGCCCAGCCCCAGCATGAATTTGCATTATAGAAGAAAGTTTCTGATAATCCATCTGTTTGGATAGGAAACATAAATCCTGATACATGCATAACCTCTTCAGTATTTTCATATAGATTTAATGCATCATTCATATATTGGAGAAAGCCTTTTGATGTTACAATATCATCTTCTAATACAATAACTTTTCCAAAACGATTAACAACATCAGTAACACCCTGAATGATTGATTCTGCTAAGCCTTTATTAATATCAGCCTCAATGATATGTATTTCCTTACACCACTGTTGTTCTCTGATTACATTTCTTGTTTCTTTAATCTTTTCAAGAGCTTCTGGTGAAGCATCTTTCTTTGGGCCATCAGCGTAGATATATAATACAGATTGATCTGCTAAATCATTTTTAGATAGTGCTTCTAATGTTTGACTTGTATGCCAAGGCCGATTATAGACAAAAAGTACGATAGGGGCTAACACAATACTTAACTAATTACTTTTGAAGATTTTTTTTAATGTTTTAACCAATTTTGCAAGTATTCGCGCTTTTAGAAAATGAATACTTTCCTCACCATAAATCTTACTCTCTAAGAGAAGAAAGTTATTTAAATTACCTTTTGCAAAATTTCGCTTTAATTTACCATCAGTAAAGCAATAATTACAGGACTCTAATAAAAAGATGTATTTCTCATCTTCCTTAAAGTATTGGTAATTAAATTCATCATCTTCTCTACGTTTTTTACTATCACTTATTTTATGGGAATAATCATGATTTTGATGTATAACCTTAGTAGAGAAACTTAGATCTATTGTCTTAAGATGTCTTTTTCGTGCATTATAGATCATCCATAAATCCCATCCGGGACGACCAACTAATAGTGGAGGGATATTATCTGAATTATATTGATGAATTGGAAAAACAAAAAAATCACTACCATAAGGAGGATGGACTTTTATGTTACTTTTATAGTCATCGAAGAATTGAGCTTCCCAATTCTTATCAAATTTTAATTCTTTATTTACATCAACGTCTAAACGTTGACCTATTATAAGATAGTTTTTATGTGTTTTTTTATGTATAGTCTGAATATCATAAAAAAAAGAAGAAGTAAGTATAATATCCGCATTTAAAAAGCAAAGCATATTATATGAAGCATATTTGCTTGCCTCTATAAACATTTCACTTACCAAAGGTACTCCTGATTGAGAAGTTTTTATATTAGGAATATGTTTTAGCTGATAGTCTTTTATTACTTCATTGAGCCCTTCGCTTTCTCCAAAAACAAGAACTTCTATTGCATATGGTGCTTTTAACCAACTTCTAATCGCATTTAGTTGATTTACTTTATTTGAACCTATAAAGTCTTTAGTTGTTGTAAAGATAGTAAGCATTACAGTTTTACAAATTTCTGATTCGTGTAAATACAATCCCATTCCAACATTCTTCCATTTTCTCTAAGTGATGGAATAATGGTATATAAACGAAACCCTTTTTTTCTTAAAAAGTCATCAATTTCATAATATTGCGCACCGCCAGTATAATAGTTATGATTACTAACTTCTACAAGTATTATATATGTCTCTTCCAAGCATCTATAGGCCCCTTTGAGTGCTTCTAATTCATAACCTTGAACATCTAACTTGAGTATACCAATCCTTTGACCTATAGATATTTCTGTATCTAGGGTAGATACAGTTATAGTTTCCTTCCTTGTTAAATTAATATTTTGTGTAATAAAGTTATTATCTTCTCCAGGATTAAGAGCATAAAGAGAAGAAGCGGTAATGCGATTTGCAACATTAATTTCTAGTTCAGTATTAGAACTTCCAATTGCTTTGTTTCTTGGAATAATATTTTTGTAGAACTCAGATTTATTCTTAAGCTGTTCATAACTATTTTTAATGGGTTCAAAGGAATATATTGTATGTTCAGGTAACGTTTTAGCAAATAACTCACTTACATAGCCTGTAGCAGCGCCAATATCTACTATTAAGAGATCAGCTTGATTGCCTGTTGTTCTCTTTAATATTTCAACGCTTTTATCAATATGATTATACCCAGGGTTTAAAGGAGATGGATAATTCTCCATTCTTGTATGTATTTCTTCTTTGAACTCCTGTAATACCAAGTCAAGAAGATTCGAATCTTTTTTTATAGTATCAAGTACAAAAGATGCAGTATCACTTTTTAAAATATTCTTAACAATAAGTGGATTCTTGTAAATTATAGGGCTTAACAGATAAAGAATCTTCTTATTTATGTGTTTTTTTATTTTATTAATCACATTCTTAAAGAGTTATTAGAAATAATTTTAGATAGATTGATGTAAGATATCAAGGCATATGTTTTAGAGCAATCAAATGATGGTCTTTAAACAAAGCGGGATTACCTGTAAATTTTCCTTGTAATATATTCTTAATTGTATTTAAGAAACTACTATTATTGTGAAGTGCTTCGTGACTTTGTGATGCATATGTTTTTAAATATGTGCTTATAGAAAAATTATCTAATTGTGAATAATATTTTCTCGAAGCAAAAAGTACATGTTCCGGATAATTTGTATACCACCACTTATTCTTGGCTAATTTAGCATTAATACTACCAATATTACCAGTAAAGATAATTAGGAGCCCCTCTTTCTTAAGCTTCTTTTTACAAAAATTAATGAGCGAGTTAGGTTGATATAAGTGCTCAAACAAATCAAATGCTGTTATTACATCAAATACTTCATCAATATTTGTAAAATCACTATAACATTTATAACCTTTATCTAGAACAACTTCCCTACTATCTTTGCTTAATTCTATTCCATAAGGAATACACTTCTTATCTTTAACGAAATCTAAAAACTCCCCAGTATTACATCCAATATCCATTACTTTCATTCCGTTTTTAAGAAAAGTATTGAAAAAAGAGGAAACCTCTTTAGGCTTATCATCCTCAAATTTTGTTCCACTCCACCTTAAAGTACCATTACCTGTTGAATACAAAGTTTCAGCGTCAGTTTGAGTAATTGCATTTTGAGTAAATCCGGAGTAACAATTTTTACAAGTCCACAATTGAGGGATGTTATCAAAATTTATGATATGTGTAGAGAATTTTACATTATATCGATAATTAAGTGCGCCCACAAGATAGATTTCTGAAGAAGAACATAGTGGACATCTAGATAAAAAATGATTATTATTAATCTGCGTCATTTAATTAAGTGAAATATGTCTTTATTTCTCTATATTTTTTTATTTTTCCAGGGTTGCCAACGATAATTGCATTAGGTTCGACATCCTTTAAAACAACTGCTCCTGCACCAATTACTGCACCGTTTCCTATCGTGACTCCTGGCATAATAATCGCCCCTGACCCTATCCATACATCCTCACCTATAATTATACCTTTATTAATTCTTCTCTTTCGTATGGGACTAATAGTGTGATCATGTGTTGATGTACTTATAACTGTATGGGCTGCAATTAAAGTGTTCTTTCCTATTGTTAGTCCACCATAAGCCCACATTTGTACAAAGGGAGCTATTGAGACATTTTCATGAATTGACAC
The DNA here is from genome assembly GCF_030068605.1 of Xanthocytophaga agilis. NCBI lineage: Bacteria > Pseudomonadati > Bacteroidota > Cytophagia > Cytophagales > Rhodocytophagaceae > Xanthocytophaga > Xanthocytophaga agilis. Next base: position 64,762 of record NZ_JASJOU010000005.1, on the reverse strand, counting down.
TTCTTCTTTCGGTTCAATAATAACAGGAGGATATATGATTACTGTCTCATGAATATACTTGAAACTTGAACGATATTTTTGCTTTTCATAGTTGTCAATTATTCGCTTGACCTTCTCATATATAGAAAAAAAATACTTTCTTAGCTTTCTTTTTAAGGGTTTAACCATAATGATGATTCTAATTGATTCATATTTACCTCAAAATCTTCAACATAGAAACCTTGTGAAGATTTAGGTTCTACAACTAATCCAAATTGTTTTGTAAATCCTATAATGATTTGGCGGAAATTTTCGAGAGTTTCAATAGGTTGATTCTCAGAACCAATATAGGAGATAATGTCATATTCACCAGGAATTAATTTTAATGAAGGTACATGAAAAGTTACTTTAAAGGTGCCTGGATTTACATTGTATTCTTTACCAATCCAAGGTGTATAAAGACTCATTGCCCTTACTTCAAGTGAATTATTAAAACAGACTGCAAAACCGACATTCCGAAAGCTTTCTTGTGCTTCATATGTTACATCAATAAATACTTCTCCAAAGGTAGATAACATACTTAAAGTATTTCCATCTACATCTCGAAAATGAAGATCAAGTACTTTTATACCTCCTTTCCCGCTTTTAATAACTTCTTTCCGACTCTGAACTTTTTGGCGATAAACATCTGCAACTTCATTTATCTCTCCACTTTTTATCAAAGTACCTTTACTTAAAAGAATGCCGCTATTACATAACTTTGTCACAGCAGACATCGTATGACTAACAAAGATGATAGTTCTTCCCTGTTTATGTGCAACATCATCCATTTTACCCAAACACTTTCGCTGAAAATCTGCATCTCCTACTGCTAGTACTTCGTCTAAAATCAAAATCTCCGATTCTAGATGAGCTGCTACAGCAAATGCTAAACGGACATACATTCCAGAAGAATACCGCTTTACAGGAGTATCTATAAACCTCTCTATCCCAGAAAAATCTACAATTTCATCAAATTTTTTTGTGATTTCTCCTTTTGTCATACCCAAAATAGCACCATTCAGATACACGTTTTCCCGACCACTCAGATCTGGATTAAATCCTGTTCCTACTTCTAATAAGCTAGCAATACGACCTTTGACTTTAATACTTCCTGTAGTTGGTAACGTAATACGAGAAAGTATCTTAAGTAAGGTAGATTTCCCTGCCCCATTCTTTCCGATAATTCCGATTGCTTCTCCTTGCTTGATTTCAAAATTGATATCCTTCAGTGCCCAAAACTCATCACCTTGTAATTGAGAAGCTTCAACAACTTTTGAAAAAGGATCATCTTTTCCTCTCTTTAATGCCCACCAACGTTGAAAATCTCCCTTTAAAGAGTTTGTGCCAGTTTTACCTAAATGGTATTTTTTAGAAACATTTTCTACTTTGACAACTACAGACATTGATATAAGGAACTAAAATGAATAATACTTCTATACCAGATCCATGGCAACTTTCTCTGCTTTATTGAATACTAATGCTCCCAATACCATTACAATTATCATTATAACAATACTATAGATTAATCCTATCACAGACACAGAATAGTTTCCTCCTAGCCAAACATACCGAAAACATTCTACTATGTTGGTCATAGGATTGAGCTCAATAACCCAACGGTATTTTTCAGGTATTTTAGATAATGGATAGATAATGGGTGTTGCAAACATCATTAATCGCATACTCACAGATACTAGCTTACTTAGATCTCTATATTTATTTGTTACAGATGCTAGCAACATTCCTAGTCCCAAGCCTATAAGAGTAGTTAATAAGGTTATAAGAGGAGTGAATATAATGAGCCAAGAGATACGAACATTAGCTCCAGCTATCAAGTAAATAATAACCAAAACAATGAATAATAATAATTGCATGCTAAAGGCAATCAGTGAATTAACTGCAACATTGACAGGAACAATGAGACGAGGAAAATAAACTTTACCAAAAATACCAGCATTCGCATTAAAAGTGCTTGATGTACTTAATAATGTATTAGAAAATAAAGTCCACAGAGAAATACCTGGAAGGTAGAATAAAATACGAGGCATTTCATTGGTTGACATATTAAATACAAATCCAAAGATAAATGCGTATGTAAGTGTGGTAGCTAAAGGGTCTGCTAGATGCCACAAAGGACCCAAAATAGTTTGCTTATAAGCAGCTACAAAATCACGTCTGACAAATTGAGCAAGCAAATCTCGATACCTCCACAACTCTTTCAGATCAATATCTAACAACCGTGGTTTGGCTTTGATTTCAATATCCCAATGATCTGATTCATTAGAATGATTGGTTGTGATAACATTCTGCGACATATATTCAATAGGAATCTATCATGATTTGAACGACAAAAAAGAAAAAAAGTTACTACTTCCCAAGTGATGCTAGATATAGTACAATAAATTGGTATATTTATTATACTGCACTATTATAGCTCTTAAACCAACTCCGGATCTTCATCTGTATTACACCAAAGATTGCTTCCCTAAATATCTTGATTGACATTTTGGATTGCCCTTTAGCTCGATCTGTAAAAATAATGGGCACCTCCTTGATTTTAAAACCATACTTCCATGTAGAAAATTTCATTTCTATCTGGAAGGCATACCCTACAAAGCGGATTTTATTTAAATTAATGGTTTCAAGCACCTTCCGGTGATAACATTTAAATCCAGCTGTAGCGTCTCGAATAGGCATTCCAGTAATAAACTGAACATATTTACCTGCACAATAAGACATCAGCACACGACTCATTGGCCAGTTTACAACATTAACACCTGTAATGTAGCGTGAGCCTATGGCAAGATCATATCTTTCGTCCTTACAAGCCTGATAAAGTCTTACCAGATCCTGTGGATTATGGGAAAAGTCTGCATCCATCTCAAAAATATACTGGTATCCATGCTGCAATGCATACCCAAAGCCATGAATATAGGCAGTGCCCAGCCCTAGTTTGCCCTGTCTTTGTTCCAATAATAACCGACCTGGAAATTCTTTTTGAAGCTCCTGTACCTTCTTTGCCGTTCCATCCGGAGATCCATCATCTATAATTAGAATATGAAATAAAACAGGGAGAACAAATACTGCCCTGATAATCTCTTCAATATTTTCAATCTCGTTGTAGGTTGGGATAACAACAATGCACTCTTTCACTGAGAACAAAGAATCAATAGTTATAAGATAGCCAAGCTGCAAATCTAGTTTTTTTCCAGAATAACGCCTACTTTCTTTATAAAAAACAATATATACAAAAAGGTGAAAGTGCGATAGAAAGGGGTATGGACAGATAATTCGTTAAATAGATGATGCTCAAAGTAAACAAATAAGCTGCCATATGCCGAAAATAAATGCCTGTATTCTTTCTGTATTTCATACATCAAGCGTCAGCAGGCATACTTTTAGTTATTGTGTATATATACCTTATATCTGTTACCTGAAAAAGATTTAATTGCTTCTAGGGGATTTTTAAAATACAATAATAAATTGTATTTGTTCTATAATATTTGGCAGAATTACAGGAGTTTATTTAGGATTTCTTTATGATAATTAGTTTGAAACAAAAAGGTGAAATATCTTACATTTACTATTCTAAAGATAATTAAGTAAGTATCTTTGAGATACTTTTTCGAAAGCCTAGGAAACTGTCATATAAATGATGATAGTATGATACTGTAAAAATTGTATAAAAGGCATATTCAAACCAACCAAAAGCTAGGGAAAATGCATCTTATTTACTATCCACAGAAGAATACATTTGTTCTTTTTAACGATTTTACCTTTGCTGGTATTCCAGAAGAAAAAAAGTTCTGGCATTTTTTGCGGCGAATGCCCAAAAATCTTGTAGAGATTCTTCAGGAGATAGGATTTAAGGTAGTTAGACCTATGGAAGGTACTAAGTTTTTTGATGAAAAAAAAGGATTGTTTCGTACAACTGTCTACCTAAATGTCTATGATGAAGAGCGGCAGTTGCATATATCTGGTACAGGGAAAACCTGGCTCGATGCATTAAATGATCTGGTAACAAAGCTAAATGCTTCTGCTAATGCAGTTCATGCTTCCTGAATGAAATGCATATTTACAAACTAGCAGATAGGGTAATGCTCACTTGTTTAGCAGTAGCAATAAGTTGTACAGTTTTACCACAAACAAGGGCATGGTTTTCAGGTTCGTGTCCAACAGGAAAACCAACGCATACCGGATAGGTATACTCTTTTACTGCATCCCATATAATCTCATTAACATCTTTCCCAAAAGGTTTTTCATTGTCTTTGATTGCTGTAAAGTGTCCAACAATTAATCCGGCCAGATTTCGTAATTTACCTGCTCGTTTTAGTTGTATCATCATACGATCAATGTGGTAGAGATACTCATCTATATCCTCCAGAAACAGAATTTTTCCAGTTGTATCTACATCTGATGAAGTTCCAATACAACTAACAAGTAAAGATAAATTTCCTCCAATAAGTTGACCGTTAGCAGTTCCTTTTCGTTTGATTGTAAGAGAGGAATAGTTCAATGTGGGAGCTGTCTCCAGACCCAATGCAACTTTGAGAGATTTAATGGATTGTTCTGAATCACGTGTAAAAAGCAATGGCATAGTAGCATGGACACTTTGTATACCGAGAGTATGTATATGCAAATGCAATGCGGTAATATCACTATAGCCTATAACCCATTTGGGATATTGCTGAAATCGTGTAAAGTCCAGATTGTCAATAATCCTTGTTGTACCATAGCCTCCCCGTACACAAAAAATCGCCTCGATTTCCGGGGCATCCAGCATTCTTTGCAAATCCTTTGTACGTTGTCTGTCAGTGCCAGCAAACTGAAAGTGCTCGGCAAAAGCATATTTTCCAATGACAATGTTTAGTCCCCAGCTTTTAAGTATATCAATGGCCGGCAACACACTTTCACGAGATACTGTTTTGGCTGGAGAAACCAGCGCAACTTTACTCCCTTTTTGTAGATAAGGTGGTTGAATCATAGGAAAATTATCTGTCCTTATGTGGTATTACAAGGTACAAGTCTAAAATGTTTTTTTGATTACCAAATTGTTTATCTTCTTTCATCCTTACTGCCCTACTATCTTTCCAGAGGAGCCATTGACATAAGATTGTGCAAAAAACGTAAAATTTCAGTTGCACGGAAAGGGTTTTTGCCGTAATTTTCAGATTTTGCGACGCATTTGCCCTAACCAATTATGAACGTTTCGACTTCCGAACCTTTTCAAATTGTCTACTCTATCTATCAACACGAATATTTAGGCTATTTATTCGAAAGTTTTGTCGTACAGCTAAATGAAAAAGGAACCCTTACTCTTAAATGTCAGAATATTTCTTCGAAAAATGCAGATGAGTTTTCGGCAGGACTCGACGAAACCGATTTTCAACTGATTGAATGGACGGATTCTCTTCAACAGGATGTTATCTACCGAAAATTTAATAATAAAAAGATCAGCATTACCGATTTCTTTCTTAAAACCTATGATTCTAAGAAAGGTGATAAAGATTTGCAACAGGCTATTGAAGGATATGTAGACACACAAAAGTCAAAGATTCTGGAGCGACTGACAGAAAAACAGGTGTTTATTATGGGTAGTGATGGCAATCCGACCTGGAAACAACTGGAGTTACTTTCTGAAAAAGCAACAGTACTGTTTCACTTTCGCCGGAATGAAACGGAGACTGTATATTTTCCTACCATCAAATATGCAGGTGAGAAAGTGAACTTTCAGTTTCAGAATGCTTTCATTGTATGTGACGAACCCGCATGGATGGTACTCAATGACAAACTGTATAGTTTTGCGAAAGAGGTAGATGGTAAAAAACTTCGCCCTTTTTTGAATCGAAGCAATATTATTATTCCCAAAAGTGTAGAGGAAACCTATTATCAAAAGTTTGTGGCACCTCTTATTGCTTCTTTTGACGTCTATGCAAAAGGGTTTGAGATTCAATCTGAAGGCTATGCTCCTAAGCCTTTGCTATTGCTTACTGAATTTCATACAGCCAAACAAACCGCTCTTTCGCTTTTTGATGAAGGAAGTAATGTGGCAGTGGCAGAGGAAGATGATGGCGAAAGCCAGATTTTGTTTGATCTATCATTCCGGTATGGACATTCTACGTTTAAAGCTTCAGAAACAGGTGCTCCAGTGAGTGTAAGTCTGGAAAAAAGCAATGGTTCATATATTTTTCACAGAATTCGTAGAAAGCCTCAACTGGAAACAGAGAACATTGAATTTCTAAAGAGAACAGGACTGGAATTAAAACATGGCCGGGTGTTGTTGCCTAAAGCCGAAGCCTTTACCTGGTTGCATGAATATAGTGAATTGATAAAAGAATCTGGTTTTGAACTGCAGCAGAGCTCTAACAATGGCAAAAAATACTTTATAGGAAATAGTAGTATCAACGTACAGATCAACGAAAATCGTGACTGGTTTGATATCTATGCTACTGTACGGTTTGGGGAGTACGAGATGCCATTTATAAAGCTTCGGAATCTGATTCTACGTAAAAAGCGGGAGTTTACACTACCCAATGGCGAAATTGCAGTGATTCCGGAAGTATGGCTTACTCAGTATTCGGAGTTGATTGCTTTTTCAGAGAATCATGATGGAGGTGATACCGTAAGTATCCGTAAACATCATCTGGCTTTGGTGGCCGAATTGAACCGTGAAAATCTTGCTCAGGTAACCATCAGCAATAAGCTGGAACAGTTACGAACGTTTGAACATCTGGAAGACCAACCCATGCCTCAAGGGTTTGTAGGAGAGCTTCGTCCTTATCAGAAAGCCGGGTATAACTGGATGCACTTCCTGAAAAAATATGGATTTGGCGGGTGTCTGGCAGATGATATGGGGTTGGGGAAAACCAGTCAGGCATTGGCAATGTTGCAATCTCAGAAGGAGAGTAACCCTGATCAGCCTTCATTGGTTATTGTACCTACTTCGCTGGTTTACAACTGGGAACTGGAAGCCAAGAAGTTTACGCCTGATCTGAGAGTGTTTACTTACATTGGTACACAACGTGATAAAAATGTAGAGCAATTCAATAACTATGATGTGATTATTACTTCTTATGGTATAGTCCGTATTGATATCGAGCAGCTAAAAAAATATTTCTTCAACTATGTGATTCTGGATGAGTCACAAGCTATTAAAAATCCTGGGAGCAATGTAGCTAAAGCAGTACGCGAACTGCATTGTAGACACCGCCTGGTATTGACAGGCACACCTATCGAAAACAGTACGCTGGATTTATGGTCACAAATGTCGTTTGTCAATCCGGGTCTATTGGGTAATGAGCAATTTTTCCGGAATGAATTTCTGACTCCGATTGAAAAGAGAAATGATGATCAGAAGTTGAGACGTTTACATGCCATTATCCGACCGTTTGTCTTACGTAGACATAAGTCTCAGGTAGCTAAGGATCTGCCAGAGAAAATAGAGCACATTCAATACTGTAAGATGGAGCCTGATCAGGAAGAGGCTTACGAAGAAGCTAAATCTTATTTCCGGAATAAGATTCTGGAGAATATAGATGAGAAAGCAATGGCTAAGTCTCAGTTGCTGTTAATCCAGGGACTTACCAAGTTGCGCCAGATTGCCAATCACCCCAAGATGGTTGACCCTAGCTATGCAGGTAGCTCAGGTAAATTGCAGGATGTACTTCATCGCCTCGAGACAGGTATTAGTGAAAATCATAAGATTTTAATATTCAGTCAGTTTGTAAAACATCTGAATATTATTAGACATCATCTGGACAAAAAGGATATTACTTATGCCTATCTGGACGGTCAAACCAAAGATCGGCGTGGACAGGTAGAGTTGTTTCAGGAGAGCGAGGATATCCCAGTATTTCTGATTTCGCTCAAAGCCGGTGGCCTGGGGCTTAATCTTACAGCAGCTGATTATGTATTCATATTAGATCCTTGGTGGAATCCTGCTATTGAGGCTCAGGCAGTTGACAGAGCACACCGAATAGGACAGCAGCAGACGGTATTTACCTATAAGTTTATTACTAAAAATACGGTTGAGGAGAAAATACTGGCACTGCAGCAACACAAGATGCGTCTGGCTGGTGATCTGATCACAACAGAGGAATCCTTTGTGAAGTCACTTTCCAAAGAAGATATTTTGACATTACTTGATTAATAGAAGAAATTAAAGGTTTTTTTAACACTGACCAGGGTTCTGCTGAAATAGTATATTTTATCAAAACTCTGTCAGCGTTAAAAATGCAGATAGAATGATATGGCTTTATTTTTCTTGCATTTTTGATTTGCGCATAGTTCACAGCAAACTATTTTTTCGAAAGGGAAGGCAAGTTGTTCAATCAATGAAGAGATTGCATCTAACTCCGATCATTTTCTGTTTTGATCAGAGCTCCGATCAATTTTATGTTTGCGCATAACTCACGGCAAACTTTTTTTGAACGGAATTCCGATCACTTTTTCTTCTTGCGCATTATTCAACACACAAGCAGAATCTGAATGGAATTCACTGCAAAACTGCTGCTTGCATAAGACTATGCGCATCAAACAGGAACATTGTAGGGGAGAACTCGTGTATCTTATCTTGTCACCTATGTTTCTTGGAAATAAAGAAAGTGTCTTTGGTTCAGGTGAATACCCAATTCTATCGACGTAAGGATGCCACTCAGGAAACAACCCTTTTTTGTCTTTCTGTAATGATCTTCCTCCATGATGAACAGACATGGCACTACCGATGGCCGAGACTGGAGAGTATTCTATCTCTCAGAAACCAAAGAAGGCATTATTTGTCACACTTTTCCTGCTGTGGCGGGAAGTTTCTTGCAGAAGGACAGGAAGAAAGAAGAAAAAAAGAAACACCACAAACCTTACAGGCAATTCTTTTATGGAATCAAAAATAATTTTGAATCTATTAGTAGAGTCTGTATGTTAACGATTGCCTCACAAGGGTGACTAACCTGTATAGTACTCATACAGAACCAAACTCCTTCATAAAATAACACCCATTCAGTTACCAAACCTTTACAGGGTATGTTGTACAAAAACCTTATTATTACACTTATACCAGCTTTGTTTACATTTTTTGCGTACGCACAAAACAAAACCTCTATGCCCAATTATGATTATTCAGGTGCTTGGAAACAGGTACAACAATTTGAAGACAAAGGATTACCTGAATCAGCTTTGAAAGTAGTCAATGAGATCTTTCAGAAGGCTAAAACTGAGAAAAACTCTGCACAACTTGTCAAAGCTGTTATTCACCAGTTTAAGTTTACCGATTACAAAGAAGAGAATGCGTTTGTTAAGAATATCAATGAATTACGAACGCAGATTGTTTTTGCTGACTTTCTGGTAAAGCCTGTACTGCATTCCATGCTGGCAGAGATGTACTGGAATTATTACACCAATAACCGCTGGAGATTTCGTAATCGAAGTGAGACAGTAAACTTTAACAATGAGGATATTGAAACATGGGGTCTGGATAAAATTATACAGGAGACTTTTCATGAACACCAGTTGGCTTTACAAAATGCTGAGGAATCAAAGAAGTTAAAAATAGATGTATATCAGGAAGTTTTGCATAGTGGAAACACCGAAGGAAGAGTAGTACGTCCTACACTTTATGACTTTCTGGCACATCGGGCTTTGGGTTTTTATACTAGTGAGGAAGTTGAAATTACCAAACCTGCTTATTCCTTTACAATCAGTTCCGGAGACTATCTGAAAGATGCACAGTCTTTCGCAAATCTACAGTTGACATCACAGGATACACTTTCTCAGAAATTCCATGCTTTACAGATCTACCAGGAACTGATTCGGTTTCATTTGAAGGACGCAGATCCGGATGCGTTGGTTACATTAGATATAGAAAGGCTGTCTTTTGTGAAACAACATCTGACATTGACCACTAAAAATGAATTGTATCTGGCTGCCTTACAAAGTCTGGAAGAAAAAACAATCAAAAATCCTGTTTCAACTCATATCACTCATGCCATTGCTCAGGTATGGGTAGAAAAAGGTGGTCAGTATAAACCTTTACAGTCTGATGAGCATAAATTTGATTTGAAGAAGGCGTATGAGATTTGTGAGCAGGCAAAAAAACGTTTCCCTCAATCGGATGGCGCTGCTTTATGTCATAATCTGCAAATCTCTCTGGAGCAGAAATTGTTAGCTGCGAAAGTAGAGAAGGTTAACTTGCCCAATCTGCCTTTTCGTACGTTAGTTACTTACCGCAATGTAACAGAGGTACACTGGCGTCTCGTAAAAGTGAATCGTGAAGAAGTGCATGCGCAACGAATGAAGTGGCGTAATAACTATAATGTAGATCAGGAGCAAAAGTTTCTGGAGTGGTCTACAGCCAAACCAGCTCTGAAAACAGGCAAATACACATTATCAGATGACAAAGAGTATCAGCCTCATAGTGTAGAGATAAAACTGGATGGTCTTGCAGAAGGCGAATATATGGTTTTGCTAAGTAATACTCCAGATTTTAAAACTACTAAAAATGGCTTGGCTTATGCTTTCACTACGATCTCTTCACTTAGTTATATACACCGTAATCTGGATGAAGGTAGTACAGAGTTTTTTGTATTGCATCGTCAGACAGGGGAGCCTATGGCTGGTGTACAGGCTCAGGTATTTGTACAAAAATATAGTTCCAAGCTACAGGATTATGTATACAACAAAGAGAATGTATATGTGACAGATGCCAAAGAAAGATTTGTGGTTCCCTATCGCAATGCCAAAAGCTATGACGACCGTAATTTCTTTGTTGAGTTTAGTACTCAGAAAGATAAACTAAGCATGCGGGATATTGATGATGAAGGTTACTATGGAACTCATCTGTATCAGTATCCGCATGGCAAAGCTGAAACACATACAAATGCCATCCTGTTTCTGGATCGGGCTATTTATCGTCCTGGACAAACCTTGTATTACAAAGGTTTGGTACACAATACCGATGGAAGGACTTCCACGATTCTTCCTAACTATACTACAACTGTTACTTTCCATGATGTAAACCATCAGGTTGTAGCTACACAAACGGTAACTACCAATGAGTATGGAACCTTTAGCGGAACATTTACTACTCCTTCCAAAGGATTGATGGGGCAAATGTACCTGAATGTATCGGGAATAGGCACTGTTTATTTCTCGGTAGAAGAATACAAACGCCCTAAGTTTGAAGTAAAATTTAATCTGGTGAAAGGGTCATTCCGTTTGGGGGAAACAATTCAAACAGAAGGAACTGCACAAGCATATTCAGGAGCCAATATAGATGGCGCACAGGTTGCCTATCGGGTTGTTCGTACTGCACGATTCCCTATCTGGTGGTGGTACTGGAGAGGGTATTATCCCACTTCTCCTGAAATGGAGATTACTCATGGTGTAACTCAGACAGATGCTACAGGTAAGTTTCAGGTTTCGTTTACTGCTATTCCGGATGAGTCCATTGACAAATCATCTGATCCTACATTTGATTACAAAGTATATGCAGATGTGACAGATATCAATGGTGAAACACATAGTTCCCAGATGATAGTAAGTGTAGGATACAAGGCATTGGTAGTAGGAGTAGACGCACCAGATATAGACAAAGCAGATGCAAAGGCATTGGAAAAGAAATGGGCTATTCGTACCACTAATCTTTCTGGTGAGTTTGAAGCAGCAAAAGGTACTATTAAGATCTGGAAGTTAAAAAATCCTTCCCGTGCTTTCCGCGAACGTCTTTGGGAACGCCCTGACAAACATATTTTCTCTCAGGAAGAGTACTATAAACTGTTCCCTCAGGACTTATATGCCGAAGAGTCAAATTTTTATAAATGGGAGAAAGAAAAGGAAGTGCTGTCTATTGATTTCAATACCAGTGAAGCAAAAGAGTTTGCCGTAAACAATCTGAAGAGCTGGAGTTTGGGCAAATACCAACTGGAAATTACTTCTACTGATAAATACGGACAGGCAGTAAAGGAAACCTCCTATTTTACTGTAATGGACTCCGATGGAAAAACATTAGCTTATCCAACTATGTTTGAAACATCCAGTCTGAAGGCTACAGCAGAGCCAGGTGAAAAGGCTATACTGTTGGTTGGTACAGCTACAGACAAAGCAAAGATGTTGTATGAAGTAGAACAGGACGGTAAGATTCTTTCACAGGAATGGATAACACTCAAAAATGAACAACATCGGTTTGAAATACCTATAAAAGAGGAGTATCGTGGCAATATTATGGTTCATTATAGTTTTGTCCGGGATGGCAGGTTGTATACAGAGAATACCACCATTGTAGTGCCGTATACAAATAAGCAACTGGATATTCAATTTGAAACCTTCCGTGACAAACTTCAACCTGGACAACAGGAACAATGGAAGTTAAAACTGGCTGGCAAACAAGCGGATAAAGTAATGGCTGAAATGGTGGCTACGCTATATGATGCATCACTGGATGTATTCCGTCCACATGGTTGGTATGCCAGTTTCTACAATGCTGTGTCTGGTCGGTTAGGCTGGCAAAGTCAGAATGGATTTGAAGAAGACGATTTCAGAAGTTTTCAGAAAGAGTGGAGCCGTTCAGATTATCGGAGCTACTCCGGACCGTCTTATGATAACCTGAACTGGTTTGGCTATTATTTTGGTGGAGGAAGTAGATTATATAGAAGTAAAGGTTTAATGGCAATGGAGAATGCAAAGCCTGGCGCACCCATGATGAAGCAAAAAAAATCTGCTATGAAAGAAGAAGAAGAATCAGCTGATTTGGCAATGGCAGAAGCGGCACCTGCGGTAGTTGCGGATTCTGATGCTAAAAATTCTTCGCGTAAACAAGATAGTGTAAAAGGAGGAATTGAAACCAATGAAGTAGATATGTCCAATGTTAAAGTTCGGACAAACTTTAGTGAAACGGCTTTCTTCTATCCAAATTTGTTAACAAACGATAAAGGTGAGATTAGTATCAACTTCACCATTCCGGAAGCATTAACCCGCTGGAAGATGCTGGGTTTTGCCCATACAAAAGAGTTGCAGTCCGGTAGTGTGGTTAAGGAACTGGTTACCCAGAAGGACTTGATGGTAGTTCCTAATCAGCCTCGTTTCTTCCGGGAAGGCGACAAGATGCAGTTTGCTGTAAAGATTACCAGTCTATCTGATAAAGATCTGAATGGGCAAGCCCAAATGGAGTTTTTTGATGCTCTTACCATGCAGCCTGTTACTTTGCTGACTAGTAAAACAGAGAGTCAGAAGAGTTTTTCGCTGAAAGCCAAACAAAGCACTAGTTTAGAGTGGAGTATTGCTATACCTGAAGGTATTCAGGCTATTTCATATAAAGTAGTTGCCAAAGCTGGCGATTTTTCAGATGGAGAATCTATGGTGTTACCTGTAGTAACCAACCGCATGCTGGTTACAGAAACAATGCCTTTGCCAATCCGAGGCAAGCAAACCAAAGAATTCAAGCTGGAAAAACTGGTAAACAATAACTCTAAAACACTGAAAAGTCATCGGTTTACATTAGAGTTTACTTCTAATCCGGCATGGTATGCTGTACAAGCACTACCTTATCTGATGGAGTATCCGTATGAATGTGTAGAGCAGACCTTCTCCCGTTTTTACGCCAACAGCATGGCATCACATATTGCCAATTCCAATCCAAAAATCAAACGTGTATTTGATACCTGGAAGAATTATCAGCCAGATGCGTTGCTTTCAAACCTGGAAAAAAATCAGGAACTGAAGTCAGCGCTGTTGGAAGAAACTCCCTGGGTACTCAATGCCAAAGACGAAAGCCAGCGTAAGCGGAATGTAGCTTTGTTGTTTGATCTTAACCGTATGGCAGATGAGCAGGAGCGTGCACTGGATAAAGTACAGAAGGCACAGCTTTCCAGTGGTGGATTCTCCTGGTTCCCCGGTTTTCCTGAAGATCGTTATATGACGCAGCACATTGTGTCAGGCTTGGGACATCTGGATGCCTTGGGGGTGAAATCAGTACGTGAAGACAATCGTACCTGGCAAATGACCCAAAAGGCAATAGGTTTCCTTGATAGTAAAATGCATAACGACTATGAGTATCTGAAAGCGGAAGCTAAAAAAGGTCGTATCAAACTGGAAGAGAAACACATTGGATACTTTGAATACCATTATTTGTATACACGAAGTTACTTCAAAGATGTAGAAGTAAATAGTGCATACAGAGAGGCCTTCAATTATTATCTGGGACAGGCTAAGAAATACTGGCTGAACAATAATACCTATATGGAAGGCATGGTAGCACTGGCACTGCATCGTTTTAATGACAAGACAGTTCCTGCTGCCATTATCAAGTCGCTGAATGAACGGGCTTTGAAGTCTGAAGAGATGGGAATGTACTGGAAAAATGAATATGGTTACTACTGGTATCAGGCTCCAATCGAAACTCAGGCATTACTGATTGAAGTATACGATGAAGTTGCCAATGATCAAAAAGCTGTAGATGAGTTGAAGGTTTGGTTACTAAAGCAAAAGCAGACACAAGACTGGAAGACGACCAAAGCCACTTCGGAAGCTTGTTATGCTCTGTTGCGTAGAGGAAGTGATGCACTGGCAGACGATCGTTTGGTAGAAGTAAGTGTAGGCAAAGAGAAAATAGATCCACTGAAACAGGATGCTACAAAAGTGGAAGCAGGTACAGGTTACTTCAAAATGGCCTGGACTGGGAACGAAATTACACCAGACATGGGTAAGATCACAGTTTCCAAACCAGCAGACGGAGTTGCCTGGGGAGCAGTATACTGGCAGTATTTTGAGCAACTGGATAAAATTACTCCTGCTGAAACTCCATTAAAACTGAAAAAGCAACTTTTTTTACAAACGAATACAGACCGTGGACCTGTTATTTCCCCTATTACAGAAGGAACAGAACTCAAAGTAGGAGATCTGGTGAAAGTACGCATAGAATTAAGAACTGATCGTACAATGGAATATGTGCATCTGAAAGATATGCGTGCTGCCGGATTTGAACCTGTAGAAACTATTTCCCGAAGTAAATATCAGGATGGATTGTGGTATTATGAAAGCCCAAGAGATCTGGCTACCAATTTCTTTATGGGATATTTACCTAAAGGAACCTATGTGTTTGAATATTCGCTGCGGGTTTCTCAGAAAGGAGATTTCTCAAATGGAATAAGCACCATTCAGTGTATGTACGCACCCGAATTTAGCAGTCACTCAGAAGGTGTGCGGGTGAAGATTGCGAAATAGTACTAAGAGAAGTCTAACAAAAAAGCCCTTGCAGAAATTCTATCTGCAAGGGCTTTTATATTTTAAGCAGGTTGCTGAAGAAACTCACGGGTTTTTAGTGCTTCTTTAAATTTTTGCTTTAGAATGCGTTGTTGCCCTTTATCTTTCACTTCCTGTAAATCTATCTCGTGAAATTCGTTTCCAATCCATAAGTAGATTACAAACATACTCATTTCTGCTTTCTTAATTTCTGCCCAGTTGTATTGCCTGACTTTAGAGAAAAGAGAAAACTTATAACTTATCTTCTCCTCATTAAGTAGAAAAAAGGTTCCCAGTGGTAAAGAATAGAGATTACGCCCTCTATAAAGATATATTGCTCCAATTGCCAGCCCGAGGCATAATAGCGCATTGACTAGCGAAATGACCAGATAAATATCAGTCTGTGTCAGTCCTAAAATAAATAAGAAGACAGAGCCCATTCCAAATAGAATTCCTATGATAAGTAGGATTTGCCGCTCTGTTTGTGAAGGTGTAACCTGATTATATGTATCCAGGTCTACATAAAAATTTTCCATAGGCTTGTGGCGATGCCCCGAAAGATACAACGCATTTTTATTACTATCCTAATTTTAGTTTAGATATTAGTATACTTAAATATTGAGGTAGGCAAAGGTTGCGTATCTTGTCAGTTATGTACAAAAACTACGCCTGATGAAAAGCAGATAATACTGTTGGTTTGAAAATATCTTTGAAGAGATAAGTATCTGCAAAATGAAGTGGATAATATCTGATCTGGTTAAGAGAATTAGTATATTCGGATTTCTCAAGAGATTGATCGTGAGCGGATTGTTACAAAGATAAGCTAGCACAGGAACCCATTACTATTTTGCTTTCGAAAACATTACTTTTTGTTGTCCAGTTGTATCAATAGAAAGAAAATACATTTATTTCATAAATCTTGTCTCTCATAATGAATACGTTAAAACATATTGCTATCACAGAGAATGAACTGGGTTCTGATGAACAGATTTCATTGTTACATGTGGATGAGGCTACATTAAAAAAGCGAACAGATACATTACCTCTCTTCATGAATGATAATCTGTTTAATATTAAACGGTATTTTTTTCTGCGGTTTGGGAAGCTGTTTAACGTAATGGTATTTTATGATATTGATAGTCCGAAAATCAATAGTTGGATTCAGAAAGAGTATAAAGATGTACTGGAATCAATATATACCTATAAAAGTGAAGCATTAAGTGTACGCAAAAAGTCAGATATAGAGACAATCTTTGTGCTGAAAAATGAAATGATTATTCTACTGAATGAATATGAATTGTTGTTGTTACATTCAGATTCATCTTCTGACGTATCTGCGCTGACTCAGAAGCTACCTGAATTTGTCCGCAAACATCTGCAACGTGAAATTTATATACTTACAGGAAGTGAATATTTAAGGCTCAATTCTGTAAAGGTAAATCCAACTAAACTCAACATTCATACACATTACAATGATGATTTTGAACCTGTTCATAAGGTTATTTTGAAGCGTCTGAATAAGAAAAATGATAAAGGCCTGGTGTTATTACATGGTTTGCCTGGAACAGGGAAAACAACGTATCTACGCTATCTAGTTGGAAAGGTAAATAAGAAGGTCGTATTTCTACCCCCAGAACTTGCTGTAAACATTGCCCGTCCGGATTTTATGGAATTATTACTGGATAATCCCAATTCCATTCTAGTGATAGAAGATGCCGAAAATATTATAACAGATCGTTCACAAACACAGAGTTCTGCTATTTCTACCTTACTCAATTTATCTGATGGTCTACTCTCTGACTGCCTCAATATTCAGATCATTTGCACTTTTAATACACAACTTTCCTCTGTTGATAGTGCATTATTGCGGAAAGGCCGGCTTATTGCCAAATATGAATTTGGAGAACTTATACAGGAAAAAGCTCAAAAACTATCAGAGTCATTAAATTTCTCTACAAAGATTACTAAATCCATGCGTTTATGTGATATTTACAATCAGGAAGAGCAAACATACGAAGCACCCAAACCAAAAATTGGTTTCAGATAGTTTATCAAAATATTACTCGTTTATCAAATAGATATGGAAATTAATCATGATCAACACGATCAGGAAGCTGAAGCGCAGATTATCAGTGATATAGAAAAGTACGGGTTTCATATTGGAATAATTGAAAGCGATGGCTATTTGCCTGCTTTTGCTTATACAATCGGCTTATATGAGACCTATGAACATCCGGAAATTGTGTGTGTTGGATTAGAGCCAGAATTGTTGGGAGAAGTACTTAACAATGCAGGATATCTTATTGAGAAAGGATATAATCTTGAGACAGACTGCGCCTATGCAGACTTTCTGGAAGATTTTGATGTGGAATTTATAAAGGTAAGCAAAGAGTATTATTCTGATTATTTTGGATATGCCAGATGGTATTATGAAGGATCGGATTTTCCAGTTCTTCAATTGGTATGGCCTGATAACAAGGGGGTATTGCCTTGGAAAGAAGGATTTGATCAAGATCTGAAATTTATACAACCTTTACTGGATCGCAATGCGGATTTTCGATTTTTAGAAGAGCACAACCTTGCTGTATTTACAACCCAACATGTGCTTGATGGTAAGCCAATACTCTATGTATATCATAATGAAGATGGTGACTGGCAGTTCCATAGTGAAGCAGATCCACAGGAAAATGAGGGTATAGTGGTTAGTCTTAAAAGCTTGGTTGAGTTAGATTCCTCTTTAAATCAGATCTATTATCTACCCTATGGATGGCGTGCATGGCGCAATAATGTGCAGGATACATGGCATACAGAAGAGTGGGCAGAAGGATAATACTACCTGAAAACTTGCACATTATAAAGGATTTATGTGCCTTATAATACACGTTATATACCTGCCAAATAAATTTTAAACCTCCGCTTGCTTTAGATTTTCAAATACCATACCTTTGCAGTCCTATTTTTGAAAGCATAGGTTTTTACCTACTTTAAGATACTATTTTCACTCATGGATCATTTAAGTTACAAAACAGTTTCAGCTAATAAGGCTACTGCACAAAAAGGATGGGTAGTGATTGACGCTGAATCTCAAGTGTTGGGACGGTTGGCAAGTCAAGCTGCCAAGATCATCCGCGGCAAACACAAGCCTAGTTTTACGCCTCATGTAGACTGTGGTGACAATGTTATCATCATCAACGCCGACAAAATCCGTTTGACCGGCAATAAGATGACTGACAAAGTATACATCCGTCACACAGGTCATCCCGGTGGTCAGCGTTTCAAAACTCCCCGCGAATTCATGCAAAAGAATCCGGCTAAGATTGTTGAAATCGCGATCAAAGGTATGCTTCCTAAAAATCGTTTAGGACGCAGATTGTTCACTAACTTGTACGTATACAGTGGTTCTGAGCACCCTCATACTGCTCAACAGCCAAAAGAAGTAAAAGTTGGTAAATAAGCTTGCCTGTACTTCTTCTGGAAATCAGGTGATCGTTACATCCAATATAGCTGATAAACGAAAACAAATTAAAAAATAAACAAATGGAAGTGGTTAATACCATTGGTCGAAGAAAGACCTCAGTAGCTCGTGTATACCTGAAGCCAGGTAAAGGCGATATTACTGTTAATGCCCGTAGTTTTACAGAGTATTTTCATACAGAAGTATTGCAAACTATCGTTAACCAACCTTTTGCTACTATTCAGGCTTTGGGAAATTACGATGTGAAAGCAAACGTAAAAGGTGGAGGTACTACAGGTCAAGCTGAAGCATTACGTATGGCGATTGCCCGTGCGTTATGTGAAGTAAACGCTGAGTTTCGCCCAGCCCTGAAAAAAGAAGGTTATCTGACTCGTGACCCTCGCATGGTAGAACGTAAGAAATACGGTCGTCGTAAGGCTCGTCGTAGATTCCAGTTCAGCAAGCGTTAATCTGCTTTTGTTCTTGGCGCAGGTGGTTTCAGACCATTCCTAATAAGAACACTATTTTATTTTATTTCATTTGATTTAGCGGTGGCTTGCAGAGACCGATGCCCTGCTAATGATCTAAAACTCTGTAAATGGCTCAATTAGAATATAAAGACCTCCTGGATGCCGGTGTGCATTTTGGTCACCTTACCCGTAAATGGGATCCCCGCATGGCTCCATACATCTTCATGGAGAAAAATGGAATTCACATTCTTGATCTGAACAAAACTCTGGCTTGCCTGGATGATGCTACTCATGCTGTTCGTCAAATGGTTCGTTCTGGACGTAAGATCATGTTTGTTGCTACAAAGAAACAAGCACAAGAAGTGGTTTCAGAAGAAGCAAAACGCCTTAAAATGCCATACGTTACAGAACGTTGGTTAGGTGGTATGCTGACTAACTTCGCTACAATCCGGAAGTCATTGAAAAAAATGTCTTCTCTGGAGAAAATGATGAAGGATGAGTCTTACCAAAGTATTGCAAAGCGTGAGCGTTTGACACTGAGTCGTGAGAAAGATAAATTGGAGAAGTTGTTGGGTGGTCTGGCTGATTTAACTCGTTTGCCAGCAGCGTTGTTTGTAGTAGATGTAAAACGTGAACATATCGCTATTGCTGAAGCTCGTCGTTTGGGTATCCCTGTTATCGCTATGTGTGATACTAACTCTAACCCGAACCTGGTTGATTTCCCAATCCCAGCCAACGATGATGCTTTCAAATCAATTTCTTTAGTAACATCTGCAATCGGAAAGGCTATCGAAGAAGGATTGATGGAGCGTAAGAAAGACAAAGACGATCAGAAATTACAAGAAGAGGAAGATACAAAACGTGCTGTAGATGAAGCTCCTTCCGTTGCCTCTGTAGACACAGACGAAGCAGAAGGTTAATCCAAACGCTGAGTTTGTTTGATATATATCATCTATCAGAAATTGAACATTGAATCCTCAGTGTTCAATTTTTTTTAGATATCTACTATAGTTTACCCTAATCTGGTTAAATACATGACTGGATTAATCATTTGTTAATAAACAAGAATTCATTTATTGAAGGTAGGTTTTTATTTTGCAGGCTAACCTAATGGTTGCTTTGCTTTACGAAAACTTAACTCATTAACTTTTCACACATAACTATCCTGATTGATTATGGCAATTACTGCACAAGATGTTAACAAACTACGTCAAATGACCGGAATGGGGATGATGGACTGTAAACAAGCCCTGACCGAAGCAGATGGAGACTTTGACAAAGCAATTGAAATTTTACGTAAAAAAGGAGAGAAAATCTCTTTGAAACGTGCTGATAACGAGACAAAAGAGGGTGTTGTTTTCATTCAGACAAACGCTGCACAGACTGAATCTGTTATTTTTGGTTTGGCTTGCGAAACAGAATCAGTTGGTAAAAATGCTGAATTCCTAAGCCTGGGTCAGAAAATTCTAGATGTGGCTACATCTACTAAGCCTGCTGATAAAGATGCGTTGGTTGCTTCTAAAATAGATGATCGTACGATCCAGGAATATATCACTGAACTGACTGGTAAAATCGGTGAAAAAATCGATGTGGTTGGTTATGCAATTGTAACAGGAGAGAAAATCATTAGCTACCTGCATAGCAATAGCAAAATTGGTGTATTGGTTGCATTGAAAAACATCAATGGTGCGGAAGTAACAGATGCTGGTAAAGATGTTGCTATGCAAATTGCTGCAATGAAGCCAGTTGCTCTGGATAAAGACGGAGTACCTACTGACGTAATCGAGAAAGAAATTGAAATTGGTAAAGAACAGGCTCGTAACGAAGGTAAACCAGAAGCAATGTTAGAGAAAATTGCTCAAGGCCGTTTGAACAAGTTCTTTAAAGAAAGCACATTGTTGAACCAGGAGTTTATCAAAGATGGTTCTAAAACAGTTGCTCAGATGTTGGATGGTATCAGCAAAGGATTGACAGTTTCCGCTTTCCAACGTGTACAGATCGGATAATATAAATTTAGCGTATTCCTAAAAAATGGCTCACAAGATTATCTTATGAGCCATTTTTTTATCGGTTGCAGATCTTTTTAAATGTACACATAGTACATAATTTAACATTGGAGGTACGTTCAAAGGGCTGAGCTGGATCAAGAAGCTTGAACAGTAATTTCTGCAAATACTCTTCCGAATGTTTAACAAAAGATTCTGGTGTTCCTTCTCCCATTTGCAGGTGATCTTCCAGTAGACCATCTTTCAGGTTTCGAAATGAGTAAATACCTGCAACAAGCTGGCTTTGCTCCAGAGGTATATGACGATCTGCTAACTGAAGGCCTTTATCCTGTGCTACCTTCTTAGCAACAATGTATTTGTAGAGCCATAACTGACGAACTTTACCAGCTTCGCTATCCTGTAATAATAATTCTTCCTGTTCAGAACCATTTGTTTTCAGGTGTTTCTTCTCCACCTTACCTGTCTTGTAATCAATAATTCGTACCTGATTGGCAGTTTTGTCAATACGATCAATTTTGCCTGTAAGCTTTACGTACACAGGATCACCATGTACAAAAGTTTGCAAATCAGCAGTCATTTCTTTTTCTAATCCAAGAATCTCTACTGGAAAGACATTTTCTTCGACCTGTTGTTGCAAAAAGTTCTGAATCAGACGAACAGCAACTTTGTACATCACATGGTTGTATCCACTTTCAATGCTATAATCCGGGTAAGCATTTTCGAATTCATGTCGCACACGTGCTTCTAATTGTGGAAACAGGATCTCCAGGTCTTCTTTCTGAATAGCGGTTTTTCTTTCTGACATCTCACGATCCAGGCTTTCCAGTGTTTTGTGTACCAGATCTCCGAACTTTCCTGCATCAAGTGTTTCTCCAACTTCTTCTTCCATATGTAGCTTGAGTACATGTGCAAAATAGTATTTCAATGAGCATTCAATGAAGGTATTGACATGTGAGGGGTATAGTCCTTCTCCCAGCCTTTCACGTATCTTAGTGAGTATTGGCTCTGATTTTTGCACTTCATAATTGAGCAATACATCACTGAGTTCATTTTCCACAACTCTAACAGTAGGATAGTGGAGTGTAATATTGGGATTATAACGTACTAGCTCGCTTTCTATCTGTTGTATAAAACGACTCTTCTCATTTTTATTGGAATCTGAAGGTTGTGTGTACAATAGGTAAATTGTATCAGAACGTTGCAATAGCCGATAAAAATGGTAGCTCATAACCGCTTCCTGGGTCCGATAAGTAGGAAGCCCAAATTGAGTACTGGCGTCAAATGGAATTAACGATTGCTGCTTTTTACCTTGAGGAAGCGTATTCTCATTGGCAGACAACAAAATAACTGTATCAAAATCCAGTGTACGAGTTTCCAGCATACCCATAATCTGTAGATCGCTGACCGGTTCACCACTGAATGGGATCTTGGTTTGACGAAATAACTCATTAAGAAATAACCTGAATGAGCGTAAAGTAAGCTTTTCTGCATTAGGACGAGCTGCACGATCTTTCATGATATCGTCCAGCCGCTGGACCATTTGACGGAACAGATACAGATATTCAATCTCAAGTGCATCTTTTCGGTCCTGGTATACCTGGCGCAGATGTTCAATCAATTCATAAAAACACTTAAGTGCCTGTTGAGATTCCCCATGCCAAGGAGTAAACAGTGTAAGAAAGAATGGGTGATTTTCTGACAGTGCAAAGAGTTCGTCTGCTGTAAAGAAGACTTTATTATGAAAAGAGATTTGATACAAAATAGTATGCACATAACTATTGTGTTCAGTGCCATCCGCATTTCTCTGACGTTGTAACAGGTAATCATACTGTCGTATGAAGGGATGAGTTAATACTTTAGTTATATATCTGTGACTAAGTTTTACTGTCTTCTGTCCGTCACGTTTTTCAAGATAGGTTAAGTGATGCAGTTCAAATAGTGCCTCAACTAATGTATACAAACCGGAGTTTTTCAGCGATAACCCCATTGTCACATTAAAATCCTTGATTTCTGCTGGGAGAGTATTTAACAATGGCATTAACAGATTTTCATCTGGCAATACAATTGCTGTCATGGCTGACGTTGATTCTTCTTCTATATCTGTAAAATCCAACTGGATCTGTCCATTGGATTTTACAGTCTGGTTTTCCAGTAGCTGGTTGCGGTAAATCTGCATAGCAACTTTTGCCTGAATACTCACATTAGGGACACCAATAATGTAAATGTTTTTAGTCTGATGGAGCAAGTCATGTGATTGCCAGTTCCATTCTCCGAACTCTCCGCTATTTCGGTAATGGCGTAACGTATCACCTGCTTTCACATTCGTATTAGCATCCATGTAGTAGTCATCTGTATCCCATAAAATTTCACCTCTACCTTTCTTTGCCAATTTTGTGAAGATCTTTTGTTCAGACTGACTTAAAGCATTAAACCCAATAAATATGTATTTATAGACAGATTCATTGTCCAATAATATGTCGAGGTTTTCTGCAATGCGACGATACAACATACCTCTATACCCTTTTCCCTGTTCACTGAGACGTTCTTTTAAACGCAGGTAGACGTTGTGCAGATTATTCCAGAGCTTAAAATAATTAGGTAATGTATTGGTAAATGCTTGTGGCGTTCGTCCATCTGGCATGTCAGGTAACCATCGTTCAATGGTTTTGGCTTCAGATAAATACTCAAATAGCTGCGTTGCTTCGATCATGTATTGATCAATATGGTCAAAGTCCTGAAGCAGCGTATAGGCCCAGGAGGTAAACCGGTCAAACTGAATCTTGGGATCTGTTTCTCGGCAGGTGTCAAACAGTAACCAGAGCAGTTGTATGGGATCAATCAGTTCCGCATCTGCTGTCTGAGCTATAAAATCATCTATTGGTTGTATATTGGGAGACCAGACAGGCTGATCTGTTTGCATAGCTAAAGCTCTCTTAAAAAAATAACAGGCACGATTAGTAGGTAATATAACAACCACCTGCTCCAGATTAGCATGGTATTTAGTAAAGATATATTCTGCAGATTGCTCAAGAAACGTTTTATTCATTGACCTCACCCCCATCTCCTTAGCTGTAAGGAGAGTTTTCGATATGCAAAGGAATTTAACTCAGGAAGAAATGAAATGCGAGTTTTTACAAAATTAGGGTTTATCTGCAAGATCTTCCCATTTTAAAGAGTAATTTTCTTATTTTAATGAAAGGAGGGTATAAGAGTAGGGACAGACTGCTAAAATACAGCCTCAGATATCTGAGAAGTTATATAAAAGAAAAGTTAACAGATAGTGTTTTATATTAGGAGGATTTTAAAGAAACGGAAAGTTTTATAATCAGATATATTTAACGTTTGTTAGTCCACTATATGGATTTATTCTCTAATGAAAATCTCAAATAGTTTTTGACATTTGAAGAAACATAGTATATTTCAAAAGTTACTAATAAGGCCTCGGCCTGATTTTATGGATTTATCAGTTAATGTTCCTGCATTTATCTTTCCTACAATATCATTACTCATGCTGGCGTATACGAATCGTTTTATGGCGACTGCCAGCCTGATTCGTAATTTACATGCTCAGTATCAGGATAGTCATGACCCTAAACTAATTGCACAGATCCATAATCTGCGGCAGCGTATTAATTTGATCCGAAACATGCAGGTAGTAGGGGTGATGAGTCTGTTTTTAAGTGTAGTGAGTATGTTTTTGATTTTTAATGAAAGCATGAAATGGGCTACCTATGCTTTTGGAGCTTCCTTAGTAACTCTCATGGTTTCATTGAGTATCTCTGTTGCAGAGATTTATAAGTCAACTAAAGCATTAAATATCCAATTAAGTGATATGGAAGAGAGTCTTCCCTCTGAATTTGGAATAGACTTACCTGATAGAATAAATTTCAAGAAGAAGCATAAATGACACAAGGTGGTAGAGTATTATTAATCATGTGCTGTGTGCCCAATCATTGGCCGAGAAGTTTAATCTTCAGTTGAGATTGACTGGGATTCTGTAAGGTAATGTTCTTGTAATTCCATGACTAGTTTTTGAACTGCTTCTTTGAGGCTAAATGGAGATTCGATAGTGACAGCATTAGTGTACATAAGTAGCCAGTGAGCCATGCCCATAGTAGAGCCTACCAGAAAACGCATGCGTACCTGATTCCCCAGATCTTCTTCTGATACAAATCCATATCCATATCTTTGTGGAGCTGCATAACGCAGTATTTCCTTATCAAAGATAATAACAGCTTCCTCCAGATGTTCAGTCCTGGCAAGACTATCCAGGTAATTTTGAAGAGTATCGGAAGACCGGCTTTTAAATGTTTTGGAAAATGTCAGACTTTTGATCCGATCTACACGGAAGTCCCTGTAATCATTTCGAAGCAGACAATAGGCAATCATATGCCAGTCTGAGTTATAATAGAGCAATCCTACAGGCTCTACTGTTCGTTCGGTAAGTTTTGTATTGTATGAAGAGAAATATTCTATGGTTACTGTCAGGTGTTGGGCTAGTGCCTGTTGAATGTCAGCAAGAAAATGGCTGTCGAAGGTTTGGGGTGCAGTACGTGTATTAGAAACTACTTTTATTCGCTGATCCAGATCTTCCAGACTTTCTTTGGAATGTGACTTTAATACAGATTTGATTTTATATAAAGCTGATTGGAAGGCAGTATCTACTGATTGATCGGCCATATTCTCTATTAATTTAGCTCCTAATAAAAGTGCATGTGCTTCTGTATTAGAAAACATTACAGGAGGTAGATGATATCCTTCCATTAGATAGTAACCTATCCCGGCTTCAGCTCCAATGGGGACTCCTCCTTCCTCTAAAGCCCGTATATCCCGGTATACAGTACGTAAGCTAATCTCAAACCGATCTGCAATCTCCTGTGCTTTTACAATTCGTTTGCTTTGTAACTGGGTCAGGATAGCCTGTAAGCGATCTATACGGTTCATATTTATTTCTGATAAAAGGTTACAAATACAAAAATAATAGGATTTTGGCAGCATACACTTTTTATATTTCCTAGCTTCCTTACCATTCATCCATATTTTTTTCCTTTCAACCTATGAAGAATACTTATCTTATAAAGTACCTTGTTTTGCATAGTACCTTCTTTTACCTTTGTGATGTTCAGTAAATAAAACAACGAGTGAATAACACTATGGCAGTTTGATTCATCAATGCTTTTATCATTCAATTAGTGAGAACATATGAACGTCGAAAATACACAAGTGCAGATGCGTAAAGGGATTCTGGAGTTCTGCATACTTCATATCATATCCCGTGGGGAAGTTTACGCATCCGATATGCTGGAGGAGCTGACTGCTGCTAAGATTATGGTAGTGGAAGGGACACTATATCCTTTATTAACACGATTAAAGAATGCAGGATTAGTTGAATACAAATGGGTTGAATCAGTTTCTGGCCCTCCTCGCAAGTATTATACACTTACAGACACAGGCAAACAGTTTCTTATAGAGCTACAAAAGACATGGGAGGAACTGGTATCTTCTACACAGCAGATAATCCAGCATAAGAATGGGAATACTTCAAACGGAAATCTATTTTCAGAAGAAGAATATGCTCCTTAGAGAAAATAGTCAGGTTACCAGCTGTTACGATATT
Organism: Xanthocytophaga agilis; assembly: GCF_030068605.1. Lineage (NCBI taxonomy): Bacteria > Pseudomonadati > Bacteroidota > Cytophagia > Cytophagales > Rhodocytophagaceae > Xanthocytophaga > Xanthocytophaga agilis. The sequence goes on along the minus strand of NZ_JASJOU010000005.1, from coordinate 37,966 downwards.
CATAAATAATTGATAATCAAACTTAGTATAGATCAGAATCTATTGCAGTCGGCTTCCAAACTTTATACATATGAAAAAGACAATCAGTATTAATATAAGTGGTATGATCTTCTACATTGAAGAAGACGGGTATGAGAAACTGAAGAGTTATTTGTCCGGAGTACAACGCTATTTTTCCAATTATGAGGACGGAGTAGAGATTATATCAGATATTGAAAACAGAATCGCTGAAATATTTTCCGGTAAGCTAAATGCCGGCAAACAGGTAATTACATCTGAAGATGTAGATAATTTGATCGCCACAATGGGTAATATTCCTGATTTTGAGGCGATCGCTGACGAAGAACTTGCTACTACAACTACGAAAACTAAACAGAACAACAACGCTTACAATGAGGCTGCTAGCTTGAACAATGCCAAACCCAAACGATTATTTCGGGATCTCGACAGAAAGGTGCTGGGAGGTGTTTGTTCAGGCATAGCTGCTTATTTTGAAATTGACCCTGTCTGGATACGCCTTTTATTTGTAGGAACATTACTGGATTTATTCTTCTTGCCAGGTTCTTTCTCAGGTACTGCATTCGTTGCCTATGTTGTACTTTGGATTGTAGTTCCTGGTTCGAGAAGTCTGGAAGAGAGCCAGCCTTTTAAGAAATTATATCGTAATCCTGATAATCGTACTCTAGGTGGAGTATGTAGTGGGCTTGCTGCTTATTTTAATACTGATGTGACCATTATCCGGTTGTTATTTGTGTTGGCAGTATTATTATTTGGAACAGGTATCCTTCTATACATTGTATTATGGATTAGTATGCCAGAGGCAAAATCTCTTACAGAAAAGATGGAGATGCAAGGGGAGCCTGTGACATTAACCAATATAGAGGCCAATGTAAAAAAAAACATTCAAGGTGATGTAAATGCTCCTGAGAATACAGCCACTAAAATTATCCTGTTTCCGTTTCGGGCAATAGCTGCCATCTTTGAAGCATTAGGAAAAGTGTTAGGACCTTTGGCGGTTTTTCTGGTAGAAGCTGCACGAATATTTGCAGGGTTAATGGTGGTTATCATAGCTGTATCCTTGTTGTTTGCTGCTCTTATATTTCTAGGTATAGGAATTGGATGGGATGCTCCTGATTCAATTGTTGTGGGTAGTATGCCGGTAGCTATGTTTCATAACACATTCCCGTTCTTTGGCTGGCTGGCTGCATTTGCTGGCATGGGAATTCCTGCCATATTTTTGGGAGTCATTGGCCTGAGTTTATTGTCAAAACGTGTTGTATTGAATCAACCTGTTGGTTGGACACTATTTAGCCTCTGGATATTGGCACTTTTGGGAGTTGCGTTTACAGTTCCTAGAGTAATAAATGAATTCAGACGAGAGGCTACCTTTGAAAAAACTACAGAATACACGGTTGGTGACAAAGGTTTATTTATTGATCTAAATGATGTTGGTGATGACTGGAATCAACGTGCCAGACTGGAGATTGAAGGGTTTAGTGGGAACGAACCTAAACTGGAACAGAAATTTGAAGCAAGAGGATCTTCAAGAGAAGATGCCCAGGAAAATGCTCAGATGATAGACTATAATGTAGTGCAAAGAGATACAACACTGATCTTTGATTCTCATTTTGAATATAAGAAAGGGGCAAAATTTCGTCACCAGGAATTACATATGAAGTTATATGTTCCTTATGGAAAGAAATTCCGGATGGACCCTGAACTGGAGAATATTCTTGAGAATACATTATATCGGAATGGATATAATACCTCACAAATGAACGGAAATATTTTCCAGTTTACGGAGAGAGAAGGATTGGTTTGTATTACATGTAACCAGGGAAAAGAGTTTGATAATGAGGAATTTTATAGCAATAGTACCAGACGTGATTACAGAGATTTTAAACACTTACGTATTAGAGGACCTTTTCAGGTGATTGTTGAGCAGGACGATAGATATCGAGTAGCTATAGAAGGTAATGATGACGACATTGATGATGTTGAATTTGATAAGAATGGAGATGAGCTGGAAATTACCTGGAGAAAGCCTTTGTTTAAATGGGAAGAGTGGAACCGGGAGGAAGGGCCACGTTTAACAATACATATTACTATGCCTGATGCAGAAGGGTTCGATTTCTCAGGTGCAACTTCATTTGAGGTACATAATTTTGATGATTTACATGACCTGGATATTGATATCTCTGCAGGTGCAAGAGGTGAAATAGATGTAGATGCTGATGAATTAAAGGTAGATGTAAGTTCTGCCGGACAATTAACTTTAAGAGGAAACACAAAAGATCTGAATGTTGACGTGACCAGCGCCGCTCAGCTATCAGCATTTGACCTGGAAGCCGAGAATGCTGATGTTAATGCAAATAGCGGCGCTTCTGTTGAACTTAATGTAAATCAACAGTTGGAGGCAAATGCCAATAGTGGTGGCCACATCCGCTACCGTGGCGATGCTCGCGTAAATGGTAAAGCAAATAGTGGAGGCTCTATTGATAAAGAATAGATTTGCTCCTGTTTGTTACAAAAAAAGCAAGCCAAACGATCGTTTGGCTTGCTTTTTTTGTAACTTGTTTATTATGAGAGGGGAACGAAAAAAGACATATGATTCAGAAGGGCATAAAGCTTTACGAAAAGAGTTAATCAATAGCTTGACTGAGAAAGGAATTACCTCTTCAGAGGTGTTGGAGGCAATAGAGAGAGTGCCACGGCATTTCTTTGTACCCATAAGAACATCACCCGAAGATGCCTATGCTGATCATGCACTGCAAATCGGCGAGGGGCAGACAATTTCTCAACCATATACAGTAGCCTATCAGACACAGTTGCTGGATATTAAGGAAGGGAATAAAATTTTAGAAATAGGTACAGGGTCTGGGTATCAGGCTGCAGTATTGTACCAATGGCCAATTGAACTGTATACAATAGAACTTAATCAAACACTTTATCAAAGAACTAAAGAATTATTTGACCAATTAAATTATTCTATTCACATATTTTTGGGCGATGGATCGTTGGGATTGCCAACTTATGCGCCATTTGATCGTATACTGGTTACAGCAGGTGCACCATCTATTCCTGAGGATTTATTACATCAATTGAGTCCTGGTGGGAAACTAGTGATACCTGTAGGACAACCTAAAACCCAGAAGATGTATCGAATAACATGTAATGTTTTTCAACAGTTTGATACAGAAATATTTGACTTATTTAGTTTTGTGCCTCTTTTGGGTAAATACGGTTGGAAATAATTTTTGATTTTTTTGATATTCCGTTATTTTTGTTCGCAATTACGCTGTGCTAACCATTTTTTTATGAGAAAAGATATTTTACACTTTACATGTGGATTCGTTTTATTGGCATTTTTTCTGGCTACAAGTGTAGCCGAAGCCCAGAGATCCCGCCAACGGGGGCCTTTGCGAAATTCCCGCTTGTATAGTGGGCTTAGCAACTATGGAGTAATGAAGCTTTCTGTTGGAGTAGGAAGCGCAACTTACTTTGGTGATTTGTGTGAAACAGGAGATTGTATAAGCGTAAGACCTTACTTTAATCTGGGATTTGATTATCGTTTTGGCGGACGGGTTCGCGCACGTATGGAAGGTGCTTATTTTCGCTTAGCATCAACTGATGCAGGAGGGAAAAATGCTGTACGGAATTTGTCTTTTCGTTCAGGAAATATAGAAGTAGCAGCTACTGGTATATTTGAGTTTTATTCCTATAATAAATTCTTTAACCAACGTCCTCTTTTCAGTCCTTACTTATTTGCTGGTATAGGTGTTAGCTATTTTACTCCCCGTACCAAGTATCAGGGAAGTTGGTATACCCTGCCCCGTTATGATACAGAAGGTGTAGACTATAGCCAATTTACACCTGTGATTCCTTTTGGCTTTGGTGTACAGATCGCATTGGCAAATGAATGGGATTTAAGCCTTGAAGTTGGCTATCGGAAGATATTTACAGACTATCTGGATGATGTAAGTACGGTTTATCAGAACAATGCAACAATGGATCCGATTGCTGCTGCATTAGCAGACCGGACAAAAGAATTGGGTAGTGCCGCTCCTACCTATGACTCAAATGATAAAATTCACTGGAACGAAGGACATAAGAGAGGTAATCCTGATAGAAAAGATTCTTATATTATTGTTGCTGCGAAATTAGAATATACAATCAATCCATTGGTTAAAACCCGCCGCAGTAACGTTAAATTCAGAAGACCTAAATTTTCTGGTGGTACAGGCGGTTCTCGTCAGAAGAAAAGAAGGTAGATCAGATACATATATTGTGTGAGGCAGTCTGGATAAATACAGACTGCCTTTTTATTTTGGTATAAATCGTTTTACCTTCGCATCCATATTAAAATGGCCTTCTAAATGACAGAGAAAAAACTTGTTAAAGAGTCACTTACCACAATGACCGAAATGGTATTTCCTAATCATACCAACGGTTTAAATAATCTAATGGGAGGGTGGCTGATGTACTGGATGGATATTGTAGCTGCTATAGCTGCTCAGCGACATGCCAGTGCAATTGTAGTAACAGCTTCTGTAGATAATATCTCTTTCTCAGAACCTATTAAGGTAGGAGATGTAGTAACGCTAAGAGCACAAGTTACCCGTGCCTTTAATACCTCAATGGAGGTATATATTGAGGCGTGGACGGAAAATATCCCTAATCGTCGAAAGTTGGCTACCAATAAAGCTTTTTTTACATTTGTTGCTTTGGATAAAGATGGTAAACCAACGGCAGTACCTGAGGCAGTACCTGAAACAGATGGAGAAAAAGCTTTGTTTGATGGGGCTTTACGCAGACGTCAGTTACGGTTGATTCTGGCTGGACGTATGACTCCCAATGATGCAAATGAACTGAAAGCAATTTTTGATATAAAAGAATAAATGAAATGCCCCTCATCAGAGGGGCATTTCATTTATTGCATAGCACTGTAATATAATGTGGAAGTATTTTCAGGTTTTAATGTTTCGATTGCCATTTGATGAAGGGTGGCAGGTGTAATAGCTTCGATTCGTTCTGTCTCCCGATTAACCTCTTCAACATCTCCCATATTAGCATAAAAGGCAAGGTTCATTGCCCGATTAAGTAGCTCTACTTCTGAATAGATCAGAGAGGATTCAGCTTGGTTCTTCACTTTTGTTACCTCTGCTTCTGGAATACCATCTGCTACTATTTCTTCTATAATTTCCTGAATCGCAGCATCCGCTTTTTCCAAAGAAATACCACCATTGATCTGTCCCTGAATTACCATGAGGCCAGGATCTATAGAGTTAAGTGTATAAGCAGATATATTACTGAAAAGTTTCTGATCCTTAACCAGATTATCATACAAGCGAGATGACTTTCCTCTCCCGAGAATGTCACTTAGCAGATCCGCATTGAAATAGGCTGAAACCTCTGTTTTTCCTGCAATATGAAATGCTTTATAAATGGCATTCAACGGTACAGGAGCCTCTACTGCAAGTTTGCGTTCAGCAGTTTGTATAGGTTCTTTAGGCAACTCACGAACATACGGTTTTCCGGCAGGAATAGGCTCAAACCATTTTTTGCACAATTGCTTTACTTGTTCTAAGGTTATATCTCCTGCAACAACCAGAACCGCATTATTGGGCAAATAGTACTTATAAAAAAAGTCCTGTACGTTCTGTAAAGTAGCTTGTTCTATATGAGAAATATCTTTTCCAATAGTCGCCCAGCGATAGGGGTGTACTTCATAGGCTAGTGGCCGAAGTTTTAACCATACATCTCCATAAGGTTGATTAAGATATCGCTGTTTGAACTCTTCTATCACCACTTTTTGCTGAACTTCCAATACCTTTGGATCAAAAGAAAGACTCAGCATCCGATCACTTTCAAGCCAGAAAGCCGTTTCGATATTAGCTGCTGGCAATGTGATATAATAATTGGTAATATCAGGAGAAGTGAACGCATTGTTTTCTCCACCTACTAATTGTAAAGGTTCATCATAGGATGGAATGTGTTTACTACCACCAAACATGAGGTGCTCAAAAAGATGTGCAAACCCCGTTCGATTTTCATATTCATCTCTTGATCCCACATTATAAAGTATGTTCACTGCCGCCATGGGTGTACTATGATCTTCATGTACATATACCTGTAAACCGTTGTCTAATATAAAATTTTGATAATGAATCATGATAATTTCGTTGGTTTTAAGATTCTATTTCAGGCAACCTATACTGCTAAACCCTGATATGTTAAAAAGGTTGCACAACCCGAAAGAAATTGAAAATTATGAATATAAACAAATGAACCTTTAAAGTAGTAATTTCTTATAACCCATACTTCAGAAAAGTATGAGTTGAATTTCTAAAAAACATTTGCACATTTGCGATACGCTATTGTTTTACCTATATGAAATTTGATCGCAAGCATTACTCTGATGATACATTACATAACCTCTATCATGCTTTGGTAAAACCTAGGCTAATAGAGGAAAAAATGCTGATTTTGCTTCGGCAGAACCGTGTTTCAAAATGGTTTTCCGGTATAGGTCAGGAAGCTATTGCTGTGGGCGCCACTGCTGCTCTGGAATCAGATGAATATGTATTGCCCTTACATCGCAACTTGGGCGTATTTACGGTGCGTAATTGTCCGTTGCCTAAATTGTTCGCACAATGGCAGGGGAAGAAGGAGGGGTACACAAAAGGAAGAGACCGGTCTTTTCATTTTGGGACACACGATGAACATATTGTTGGTATGATTTCTCATCTGGGCCCTCAGTTGGCTGTGGCATGTGGAATAGCTCTGGCAGATAAACTGGCTGAGAATCCGAAGGTTACCCTGGTATTTAGTGGAGATGGAGGAGCAAGTGAAGGTGATTTCCATGAAGCATTAAATGTGGCAGCTGTATGGGATCTGCCTGTTATTTTTTTAGTAGAGAATAATGGATATGGACTCTCTACACCCAACAGCGAACAGTTCAGATGTCGTTCCTTTATTGATAAAGGAATTGGTTATGGAATGGATGCATTTCAGGTAGATGGTAACAATATTCTTGAGGTATATGACACTGTGCAGCAACTGGCGCGTAATTTAAGGAAAAGACCTCGTCCGGTTTTGCTGGAAGCGTTGACCTTCCGAATGCGGGGGCATGAAGAAGCTTCGGGCACAAAGTATGTGCCTCAGGAGCTTTTTGAGGAATGGGGAAAAAAAGACCCAGTTTTAAATTATGAGAACTATATATTGGAACAAAATATTTTGACAACTGATGAAATTGAGAAAGTGCGTCAGAATATCCGACAGGAGATAGAACAGGCATTGTCTATGGTTTTCGATCTTCCTGAAGTCAATATAGATACAGAGGAAGAAATGGCAGATATGTATTATACTCGTGTCACTTCAGGGAACCCTTCTAATGAGAATCCGCCAGCAGGTGAGCGGGCAATCCGATTTGTTGATGCTATTTCTGAATCATTGCGGCAAAGTATGGAGCAGTTTCCGGAACTGATACTTATGGGGCAGGATATTGCAGATTATGGCGGGGTATTCAAGATTACAGATGGTTTCGTAAGCAAGTTTGGTAAAGACCGAGTTCGTAATACGCCCTTGTGTGAATCTGCAATTTTAGGTGCTTCATTGGGTTTATCTATCAAAGGATATAAGGCTATGGTAGAAATGCAGTTTGCCGATTTTGTAACAAGTGGATTCAATCAGATTGTTAATAATCTGGCAAAGAGCCATTATCGATGGGGACAAAATGCAGATGTGGTTGTACGAATGCCTACTGGGGCTAATACTGCGGCAGGGCCCTTTCACTCTCAGTCCAATGAAGCGTGGTTTTTTCACACTCCTGGATTAAAGGTAGTATATCCTTCTAATCCCTATGATGCCAAAGGATTATTAAATGCTGCATTAGCTGATCCTAACCCATATTTATATTTCGAACACAAATATCTTTACCGATCTATTTCTGGTCCAGTCCCTGAAGAATATTATACAGTACCTATTGGAAAAGCTGCCTTGGTAAGTGAAGGTGAGGATCTAACAATTGTAACCTATGGATTATGTGTACACTGGGCAAAAGAAATTATTGCTGAGTTGGGAGTAGATGTCTCTGTTGATATCATTGATCTGCGTACTTTATTGCCCTGGGACAAAGAAGCCGTAGCAAAGAGTGTCCAAAAAACAGGCCGCATCTTAGTAGTACATGAAGACACACTTTCAGGAGGAATCGGAGCAGAGATTGCTGCCTGGATAGGCGAAAATTGTTTTATGTATTTGGATGCACCTGTTATGCGTGAAGGTAGTCTGGATACGGCAGTACCGTTTTCTCCTGCATTGGAGAAAAACTTTCTACCTCGAAAACGTATGGAGGAAAAGATTAAGAAATTACTGGCTTATTGATTTAAAAGACCCGCAAACAAAAAATCACACAGAACGTTTGAATCTGACAAACGGCCTGTGTGATTTTTTACAAAGTTATTTACCCTATATTTTTTGCTGGTACTAGATAATTCAGAAAAGGCAACTTTCAGAACTTATTTTTTCTTTTTCCCCATGGTAGACTTATTTCCAGAGCTACCCAACCACAATAATCCGTCTATAATCAACTTGTTTTGTGTCTCGTTGGCAAATGTAAAGGATAGCTCCTTATTGGTGCCATGCTCATAATCTATATCATTGTGACCCATATTAAGATATATCATCTTGTATTTTTTGTTAGTCCAGATTACAGGATAGTATCCACTATGCCATATTTCATGGGGTTTAGGTCCGGTGCCTAGGGGAAAGCTGGTTGAATCAATAGATAATAGTATGTCAATATCTGGATTCTTGCGCAAATCATTGCTCCAGCGATACCATTCATTGGGAGAAGATTTAAAAGTAACAGGCAAATTTTGAACAGCAGGATGCCTAGGTTTTTCTACGCGTAATACGGCTGAAGTGGGTCTCCATGTGTTACTGCCATATGATCCTGAACCAAGAAATGTATTGTGGTACCAGTCCCAGTTTTGGGGATAGGTAGATGGCGTCAGCGCAAAGCCTGCAAAATGAAAACCCATCCATGCACCCCCATTTTCCATGTATTTTTGAAATGCTTTCCGTTGGGCAGGGAGTTCCGGACGTGTGTCCAGAAATAACACTACCTGATAGCCAGATAAAAAGTTCTCATTCAGATTGTTCCAGTTAGAAGTAGTGTCGTATGTAAAATTGTATTTGTCTGCCATTTGAGGAAACCACTTATTGGCTTCGTGAACGAAACTGATATGAGCCTGATCGTTCTTTGCTGTATAAAAGGCAATTGCTTTGAATTTGGAAGTTGCTGTTTGAGCCTGAAGTAGACAAAGACCTGTAAGAAAGTAAATACATATTTGTAATACTGGTTGCAAAAAGTGTGTGAGTGGTTTCATACTAATGTGTGAGTAGTTTACTAATTTGGGTTATAACTGAGAGTACAATTTTAAAATCCAAAGGAAAGACCTGCGGTGAGGGCTTCCTGATAATTCTTTTCATTGAATCTATAATAGTAAGGTGATTTATGTGGTCCTACACTTTTTCGTTCTTCTAACTTTTCTAAAATACCCAATCCCATTATTTTCTTTTGGAAATTGCGGCGATCCAAAGGTTTGTCTAATATTGTTTCATATAGTTTCTGTAATTCGGGCATAGTAAACTTATCCGGAAGCAGATTATATCCAATAGGTTGGTAATGTAGTTGTGATTGAAGTGTCAGCAACGCCAGATTTATCATATGATCATGGTCAAAAATTAGTGCTGGTAGTTGATGAATGTCCCACCAAACACATTCTTCTGTAAAAAGATCAGGTGTAGGAGTTGCTTTTGAAAATTCTACCAAGGCATAGTATCCAATGGATACAATTCTTTCCATTAACCAGTTATTAGGTGGTATAGGTATTTGTACAGCATTGAGAAAATACTGACTACTTTGCGTTTTCAGACGATCCGGATCTCCAAATGTCTGGTACTGCTTCAAAAATATTTTATCTAGGCCAGTCCGTTCTTTCAAAATACGTTGTGCTGCTATGTCAATGTGTTCATTCCGCTGTATATGTCCACCTGGTAATGCCCATCCATCCAGATATTTTGACCGCAAAAGCAGAATCTTTAATTGATTGTCATGAAATCCAAACACTGCACAGTCTATTGATAGGTGTGGAACGTAATTAAGATGGCCATTAAAAATGAAGTCGTGTAGTTCTGTTGTTACATTCATACTGAACAAATCTAATATTTTTTATTGCGTAACTAATACATTCTATATTTTTTAGTATTATTGTGTATTAAGTACGCAATAAAAATTTTCTGAGTCAACTTCTTGCCTTATAACGATTACAATCTCCCGTTCTAACACCTGTTTATCTTTCATATTTAATTCTTTTTTTATGACCAATTATACTCTTTCACTATGGTCAATTACGCGAATGGTCTTCCCAGGTATTATTGCTTTGGGTTTATGGAATTATCATTCCAAGCCAGAAACCATCCAGACTGTAGTACAGCCTACTCCACCTGAAGAGAATCGTTTTACCAAGATTGTTCTGGCAGAAAAGCTGGATGAACCTATGGAAATGGCACCCTTACGTGATGGAAGGGTATTGTTTATTGAACGGAAAGGTAATGTAAAGCTTTACAGTCCAGACACAAAGCAGGTAAAAGTGATTACAACAATACCTGTGAGTACCAAATACACAGATAAGGAAGGAAAGCAAACAGAAGCTGAGGATGGATTGCTGGGACTAACTCTCGACCCAGGCTTTGAACAGAATCATTGGTTGTATCTTTATTATTCACCTGCAGGAGAAACGTCTGAAAATATATTAGCCAGATACGAACTGAGAGGCGATGAACTGGTGATGGATTCAAAGAAGGTTATTCTCCATGTTGCCACACAAAGAGAACAATGTTGCCATACAGGAGGATCTATGGCATTTGATGGAAAAGGAAATCTATTTCTTTCTACTGGAGATAATACAAGTCCACGGGCAACAGGATTTAGCCCTTTGGATGAACGACCAGGACGTAACCCCTGGGATGCACAGAAATCGTCCAGCAATACCAATGACTTACGTGGAAAAGTACTTCGTATCCATCCAGAACCAGATGGTAGTTATACTGTTCCGGAAGGTAATTTGTTTCCCAAAGGTACTGCCAAGACTCGTTCTGAAATTTATACGATGGGGCATCGCAATCCCTATCGTATCTCAGTAGATAAAAAGACTGGCTATCTGTATTGGGGGGATGTAGGAGCTGATTCCGGGGTAGATTCTACCGGGCGGGGAGCCAGAGGTCATGATGAATTTAATCAGGCAAAACAACCAGGTAATTTTGGCTGGCCTTATTTTCAGGGAAATAATAAACCTTTTTGGGATTATGATTTTGCTACCGGAAAATCTGGCTCTCCTTTTGATCCTACCAAACCTGTTAATAATTCTCCTAACAACACCGGACTTACTGAGTTACCTCCTGCCCAGAATGCTATGATTTGGTATCCTGCCAATGAGTCAATTCTTTTTCCTCAATTGGGCAAAGGAGGACGTAGTGCTATGGCAGGCCCTGTCTATTATAAAGATGATTTTCGTACTGCCAAACGAGCTTTTCCTGACTATTACAATGGCAAACTGTTCATCTATGAATGGATGCGGGGGTGGATTCTAGCTGTGACATTGGATGAAGATGGAAATTATCTGCGTACAGAACCTTTTATGCCATCACACAAATTTTCGAACCCCATTGAACTGGAGTTTGGACCAGAAGGTGACTTGTATATGCTGGAATATGGAACTGGGTGGTTTCAAGGCAATGACGATGCTCGGTTAGTACGGATTGAGTACAATGGTGGTAATCGGAAACCTATCGTGGAAGCTACCGTCGATAAGAAAATAGGAGCCAATCCTCTGGCTGTTAAGTTTTCTTCAGAAGGAACACAGGATTATGATCGCGATGTGCTTACATACGACTGGTCTATTACAGACAAAAAGGGGATGTCTGTACAGTCATTTAAAGAACCTAACCCTGCATTTACTTTCACAAAGCCAGGTGTGTATAACGTGGTACTTACTGTATCAGATGGGAAAGGTGAACCCTCTACCCGTTCAATGGAGATTGTTGCTGGAAATGAAGCACCTAAACTCACTTTTTCTATGAATAAGGGAAATCGGTCATTTTATTTCCCCAATAAGCCATTTGAATACGCCGTTGCTGTAACAGATAAAGAAGATGGCAGCCTGGCCAATGGAAAGATTTTACCTGCTCAGGTAGCTGTTACCATAGATTATCTGAAAGATGGAGTAGATCCTGTAGAAATCGAGGCTGGCCATCGTACTGCTGAAGCTTCAGCTTCATTGGCTACTGGCAAGAAATTGATGGATGCCAACGACTGCAGGTCTTGCCATTTTGTAGATAAGAAATCTGTTGGACCTGCTTATCAGTTAGTTGCACAAAAGTACAAAGGTAACCCTCAGGCCATAGATCGCTTAACTACCAAAGTAGTACAGGGTGGTGGTGGTGTTTGGGGAGATGCAGTTATGCCTGCACATCCGCAATTATCTGTTTCAGATGCCAAAGAGATTGTGCAGTATGTGCTTAGTCTGGGAGACTCCAAAGCCGCAGCAGTGTCGTTGCCTGTAAAAGGAAGCTATACTCCTAAAGCTACTACAGGTAATGATCAGGGAGCATATATTATCAGGGCAGCCTATAAAGATAAAGGTGCCAATGGCGTACCATCTGCCAGTGCAGAAGATGTACTGGTATTGCGTAATCCATCTGTTCCTGCTGGCAATGCAGATAAATCAGGAGGAGTTCAGAAATTTAAGCTTCCTGAGCCACCTGTTGAAATGGTAATTGCTATGGCACCTGATAACTACATTGGATTTAGCAAGACTGATCTGACAGGTATAGACCATGTTACTTTTGTTGTAAGTGCCCCTGTTCAGCAATTAAATGCTGCAGGAGGAGTTATTGAAGTGTATCTGGATTCCCCAACAGGACCGATGATTGGACAAAGTCCCGCTATAGTACCTAAAGATACACCAATTACAGGAACTTCATTTACGCCTGATATGGTCAATGCCAAACTTACTCCTACTCAGGGTATTCATGATGTATACTATGTATTTAAGAATGATAAGTCTGGCGGAAAACCATTATTTATTGTTTTAACGCTGCAATATAGTGCGGGAGAGAGTGTTGCATCTGGAAAGTAATGTAAAAGAGAAGTGATATAAACTAACAGAGTCTGATTTATACAAATACATGTATTCTTTCACTTTTTAACCCTATTATTATGAATACACATACATCACGTCGCAGATTTATTGAGAAATTAGGTCTTTCGGCAGCTGGTCTCGGATTGGCTGCGACTATACCTGAAGAATTATTTGCAACCCCTAAAAAGATGTTTTTTGACATCTCATTAGCTCAATTTTCTCTGGCTGGTTCTTTGTTTGCTGGCAAGCTATCAAATCTGGACTTTCCGGCTATGGCAAAAAATGATTTTGGAATCAGTAATGTAGAGTATGTCTCTATGTTCTGGAAAGACAAAGCTACAGATCAAGCTTATCTAAAAGAACTTAAAATGCGTACAGATGATCTGGGAGTTCGTAATGTATTGATTATGGTCGACTCAGAAGGAGACTTAGGTGATACGGATGATGCCAAACGAAAACAGGCTGTGGAGAATCACTACAAGTGGATTGATGCCGCTAAGTTTCTGGGCTGTCACTCAATTCGGGTGAATATTAGCGGCAAAGGAACTGATGATGAAATTGCGAAGGCAGGAGTAGATGGGTATGGGCGATTGGTAGAATATGGAGCCAAAAATAAGATGGGAGTGATTATTGAGAACCATTTTGGTCCATCTACCAATCCTGACTGGTTAGTGAAGCTTGTTAAGCAGATAAAGAGTCCCTATGCAGGAGTATTACCTGACTTTGGAAACTTCACCCGCCGTACAGAGCCCGAAGCACAGACGATGGAGGCATTTATGAAAACGCAGGTAATCAAGGAATATGATAAATATGATGGAGTAACGAAAATGATGCCTTATGCCAAAGGTGTTAGTGCTAAAACGCATGTGTTTGATGATAAAGGCAAAGACACAGAGACAGATTTTAATCGCATGTTGAAAATTATTAAAGATGCTGGATTCAAAGGATTTATTGGCATTGAGTATGAAGGTGGTTTTATGAAGATGATGGGCGCTTCTGGAAATTACCTTACAGAATACGAAGGCATCATGGCAACAAAACGTTTGCTGGAAAAAGTAGGTGGGCAACTTTCTTAAATCACAACCTGAACTGCCATGGAGATACAAGATACCTGTACTTGTGGCTCCATGGCTTTTATTTGAAACACTAACATATGTCCACCAGAAACTCACTCTTTCGTAAAATAAGTAAAGTAATTGGATTCGTTGTGTTAGGTATAGCCCTGCTAATGGGAGCTTTTGTGATTATGGGATTATATGTGACCCGCAAGTTACCTTGGCAGACCCCTATCTTTGATACTGTACGTCCTGCAGATCCGGGGATTATAGGTAGCAAAGGGGTACTCATTTTTTCTAAGACCAATGGTTTTCGGCATGAGTCTATTGAAAAAGGTATTGAAGCTTTTCAAAAAGCAGGTAAAGAAAGAGGGTGGGATGTAAGGGCAACAGAGAATGGTGCATTCTTTACAGATGATTACCTAAAGCGATTCAAAGTAGTGGTATTCCTTTCCACAACTGGAGATATATTGACTCCTGAGCAAAAGAAAAGTTTTGCCTCATTTATTGAAAACGGGGGCGGATATGTAGGAATTCATTCAGCTTGTGATACAGAATATGACTGGACGTGGTATGATCACCTAATAGGGACACATTTTCGGGATCATACACTATTTCCAGAACAATTGCCGGAAGCTGTTCTTGTTACAGAAATAAAAGATCATCCTACCACAAAGCATCTGCCAGCTCACTGGAAAAAATCGGATGAATGGTATAATTTCAAACAGAATGTACGAGGCAAAGGAAACATACAGATTTTACTATCTGTAGATGAGAGTTCCTATCCGGCTTCTTGGCCAAAAGCAATGGGTGGAGATCATCCTATCTCATGGACTAACCAGATAAATAAGGGGCGTATGTTCTATTGTGCACTAGGACATACCGAAGAAACATTTACAAATCGTTATTCATTTCTGCATTTGGTAATGGGCATTGAATGGGCTGGACAGTTTGTTGAATAACATATTGTTTTACTTAAACCATAATATAGTCTACAAAGCCTGTTCGTTTATATCATCAACTTACATGCTTTGTAGTTATTCGTTTCTATTCATTTTAGTGAAAAAATGTTAAATATTGTGCGAGCAATCCGGTCTTTGAAGATACTAGTGTATATTTAAAGCATGATTAGGGATTGTAGATATTTGAGAATTGCTTGTATAGCTATTATATGCCTTCTCTCCAGGGCTGGACACTGTTTGCCCATTCAGGACTCTTCCACTGCTGTAGTCACTAAGATTGAACAGATTGTACGGTTATCTCCTACTGTACGAAGTATGATTAACGAAGAGAGCTTTCCTGACTATATTACTCAGGACGCCAAACTACAGGCCGGTATTATCACAAATGTAAAGTCTGCTATTCGTCGTAAATTTGGCGTAAAAGATGTGGTGATAAACCAGCCTGCCGGAAACTGGCTTGATTTCAGAAATATAACGGTTCCTGTACAAGTAGATGTCAATCGTGGGAGTGGTGCAATCTATGTTGCTATTCAGCAGGTAATACAGTTGACTACCACTTCTGCTGATACGCTGGGAATGACTGTTAAAAACTTTATGAGCACGTGTTCTATTCTGGCACAAGATAAAGATGGAAAAACTTTGTATACAGCCAAGTTAATCCAGCCTTTTAGTACTGCCAACCGGGCCGGACAAGTGTATGGGATAGTGGAAATCAGTGCAGAAGACTGGGAGAAATTGCTTATCAATGCTATTAACACAGGTTTTGAGAATACAAACAAACGCTTGCCTCATCAAACATTCTATCGTCCTGCTACAGAAGTTTCAGCCTATGGTTTAACAGGCGCATCTCCCCGTTTTTATATTTTACAGGAAACAGAAAAGACTGCAAGTAGTTTCAAAGGATCTAACCGTGAAAAGATTATTTCCTTCCGGCAGTCTGGACGTGTGCCAAGAGTATGGCAATTTAACCAAAGCTATTCATTAAATGAAAATTTTTTAAGAGGGGAATACCGTACTCGTATTTTACTCAATGATAAAGCATACGGAACTGAATATGAAATTACTGTTACAAGTAATGTAACGAAAGATTCTACGAATATATATTCTCGTACTGTGTCTCCTATACAAATCCGGTGCACTGCTCAACGATTACTGGTAGGAGATTATACCTTGAGTGAAAAACGTTTTGAAGGTCAGGTTGGATATGATGTTTTTGGGATCAGGGCAGTTGCTCCCCGAAATACATTTGAGGTGACTATTAACGATAAAGTGAAGGCTTTGATCCAACGTGGTGGCATTCGGAATCAGAATGGGCAAAAACGCCTTGATACCTATACATTTATTAGCAGAGACATGGATGATAATATGACAGACAAGATATTTTTATCTTATCTCATTTTTCAGATAGCAAATGAACTGGGAAGGGATTTTCTAGGATATTGATTACTATTTTCTTTTATAAAGAGAGCCTTACTAAAAAGGCTCTCTTTTCTTTAACGGGATATATTCTCCATAGATTTTAACCTCGCTTCCAGTTCTCGTTCCTTACGGAACATTTCTTCCTGGGTAGCAGCTAGTTCTTCCATATTTTGACGCATCTCTTCTTCCTGCGATTTTAGCATCTCTGCTTGCTCCTGTGATTCCTGCAAAAGCTTTTCCGTTCTCATAGCAGTTTTTGCATTCATAATGGCGGAGGCCATAAACTCTCCTGCTTTTTCCAGAAAACGAACCTGATAGTCTTCAAATTGATTAAAGCCCGCAAGTTCTATCAATGCTTCTACCTGGTCATTGTATCTCATTGGAACAATAACTAAGCAGCCTGGGGTGGCATCACCTAATCCAGAGGTAATTTCAATATAACCTTGAGGAATATCCGTAAGTAGGATAGATTCTCCTTCGAGATAGGTTTGCCCCAGCAGTCCGGTGCCTGCAGGTATTTGTTTCTGTATAAACTTCTTTCTGTCAAAAGCATAACAGGCTGTTAATTCCAGATATACATCTTTCTCGGTGCCCTGTACAACAAATAAACTTCCTTGTTGTGCATCGATATATTTTGTGAGAAAACAAATGACCTCATAAGAGAGCTTCTCTATATGGTGCTGATGATTGCGGACTATTTCAGAAAAACGAGCCAAGCCTTCATTGGTCCAGTTTCGTTTTTCTTCTTCTGCTTTTAGTTTTTTCATTTGCTCTCGCATTTGTAACAACTCTCCAGCAAGATTAGACTGATTGAGATAGATATTCTGCTGAGTGAGACCTTGCCAGTCTACATTGTAATTTCCCTGACTTATTTCCTTAACAAAGGAAGATGCTTTCTTGATATTATCAATAGAATGTTCAATGCTCTTATGTGCTTCATTCGTATTTAAAGCAGTGCCTGGATCAAAAAGATACTTCCGGTTATTAGCATCCAGATTAGTCAGAAGCTGAAATCGTTGTGTTCCTTCCTTCCGAAGCCGTTGAATAACGAATAAGATAGATGGAATACCAATTAACGTCAATAAAATTTGAATGTATAAATTAGTGCTGTTGGCATTTGCATATTCTTGTTCTGCTTCGCGCAGACGCTTTTCTTCAAATGCATTAATTGTAATCAGCAGCTTTTCGTATACTTTCCAGAGTGAGAAGCCTTTGTCCTTACTGAACTCTGTCAGAAAGTCCTGCATGTTATCTTGCTTTATCAACTTTATCATGGATTCATGAAATGTTGCATAGTCACGCATAGCTTGTTTCATTGCCTTCAATTGTTCCCAACCTTTAGGATCATTGTACTGCTGTACTCGTAATAAGCTATCCAAGCGTGTAAATGCCCGTTCCATGTCACCACGAACTTCTGATGGTTTGATGTATAGAAATCTATCCTCATGAATAAGAGCATATCCTCGTAAACTCACATCAATGTGCCGTACAGGAAGTTCATAACAGTTCTTTAACTCTCTGGCAACAGCTTCAGCCTGTAGCTTCATATTTGTAGTATTTTGTACCACAGATCTATTATAAATACTAAGGAAACTACCTAAAAATAGTGTAGCAAGCGTAATTAGCAATGAAATGTATATGACATACCGTCTCTGAAATAACTTGCGTACCAGCATAATGGAGAATAATAATGAATGGATAGACTCCTTAATGAAAAATAGAAGGGCTTGTTTTTCAGGCAAATGTAGTTTAATCAGATCAATACTAACACTGATGTTTTGTTGGTTTACTAAGAGGCGTAATATGAAATGGTATTTTGTTTGGGTGATACCTTAATGAGAAGAATAATTTGGTTGTTAGGTAAATAGAATCAATGCTGAAATTATTTTTTGAGGATATTTACCCTGTACTTACCCGTTTTTCAGAATTACTTTTAGAGTAAGGGCAAGGGTTGGTAATGATAGAGCTATGTAACTTTTAGTAAAGATTTAAAGTCTTGACAGTCTACGGAAGTAAAATACGTGTTAAGTTCACATGTTTACTGCAAAAATGCTATTCCATTAGTTCATGTGTGAATCTTCTACTATGTGATAGAAGGTAAATGAGTATTTTTTAAGCTTATACTGGTTTATTTGATTTTGTGTTATCTCTGATTTCCCGCAGCAGATCTCGAATTTCTGTCAGAATAGCTGTTTGGGATTCAGGTGGTGATGTGCCTGGATTCTTTGTAAGACTTCTTTGAGTTAATACTTTGCTTCGAAATTCGTGAGCATTGATAACACCAATAAGTTTCATCTGGCTTCCATACTGGTGAGAAGATCCAGCCGTTTCTACTTTAATCATTGATAAGTGCCATGCTTTTAGAATGGGACCTTCCAGAAACGTCAAATCCTGAATATTTTCGAGTGGAATAGTTTTCTCAATCTGAAAGATAATACCATTACGAAGACGGAGGTTCTTTGTGGTTAAGACACATACCATATTTTCGTAAAACTTGCGGCTATACCATTGTCCCCAGCCTAAAACCCATACCAATGCTACAGGTATGCCAATCACAGTAGATACTAGGATAACGAGTATGTACCAGAAGATATATGTTTTTACTACAGGGTTAAAATCTGCCTTTAAAATTTCGGATTCATCAGGAGACAGATGAAATTCAGTAGACTGATCCATCAATGTAGATTAAATAAAGAGAGAAAAGATATAAAAACTCCCCTGACATCACAGATATCAGAGGAGCAGAGAGGTATAGTTTTAATTAAATAGCATCAGATAAACTGGTAAATGTAAAATCGCGAATCTTAAGTGGTGGTATCAGATAATTTATATCTGATTCTGTGCTTACAACACGCTCTGATTTTCCAATAGCTTCCAGATTATTAAGCATAATGATTGGACTTTCATTAAAACGGAAGTTTTTAACAGGATATTTGATTTGTCCGTTTTCAATGTAGAAAGTACCATCACGGGTAAGACCTGTGAGTAACAATGTCTGAGGGTCCACTGGACGAATATACCAAAGCTTGGTAACTAAGATGCCTTTTTCTGTACCTTTGATCAACTCTTCCAGAGATGCTGTTCCTCCAACCATAATCATATTGTTGGGTTGAGGAATTGCTTTTACGCCTTTCTTTTGAGCCCAATACCGTGAGTAGGATA
The DNA here is from genome assembly GCF_030068605.1 of Xanthocytophaga agilis. Lineage (NCBI taxonomy): Bacteria > Pseudomonadati > Bacteroidota > Cytophagia > Cytophagales > Rhodocytophagaceae > Xanthocytophaga > Xanthocytophaga agilis. The sequence continues at coordinate 18,163 of NZ_JASJOU010000005.1, read as the reverse complement.
AGTTCTTGACTACACCTTTTTCTATCCAGTTAATTTTTTCCTGAGGTAGACCATCACCAGACCATGGAGAGGCAGGTAAGTCAGGATTGGTAGGGTCAGAGTAAAAAGTGACACGTTCATCTACAATCTTTTCTCCCAATTTAGTTTTACCTCCCGCTTTACTAAGAGAGGAACGCCCTTCGTCTGCACTACGTGCATCCATATCAAAGAAAAGGTTCTCCAGGAGAACTGCAGCTGCTGTTGGCTCCAGTATAACAGTATATTTACCCGGTTCAATGGCTTTTGCTCCAACAGAATTTACAGATTTCTGAATAGCAATAGTCGTAGCCGCTGCTGTATCCAGCTTTTTAAAATCGCTGTAGCCGCGTATAACATATCCAGAACCTGTACCTTCCTCTGTACGAACAGTTAAGGAAAAGTTTACATTTGTGCTTGGATAGTAAGCAAAGAGGCCTTTGGAATTCATCATAGCAGAATATCCGCTGCGATCTTCCATGAAACCGGCCGCAACCAGTTTCTTTTCCTGAGCCAGCTGGAGACTCTTTGCTACCGCTTCGGCCCGAACATCGGGAGATACGGCGGCTGTACTGTCAAAGTATCCGGTTGCTTTAATGTATTGTTGAGGACCTAGTAATCCTACATATTCAGGGTTTTCCGGAGCTAGTTTTGCTAGTTCTTCTGAACGGCGTACTACCTTTTCCAGTGAGGCATCATCGAATTCATCAATAGTGGCTGTTCCTACTTTCTTCCCAAAAGCAGACTGTACAACCAGGTTTTTATTGATCAAAGATCCACTGGTAGAAACGGAACTGCGGGCATAACGGATGTTACCTCGTTGTTCTCCCGATATATTTACTTCACATTCATCTGCTTTAGAATAGCTTAATACTTTCTGAAGCAATGCCTTAGCTTCAGCTTCTGTTAATATAACTGACATAATTATTCTTGTGTAGGTGTGGTTGACTTTATTTTCCTTTTCTCATGCATTAGATAGAGTTACGAGTATAGTTTCTTCTATCTATACCATTGTACTCTCCATACCATAGACACCATTGTTATAGCTTACGGGCAGTGTTGATGACATTGACACCATTAAAGCGGGCAGTAGAACTTCCATGTGATACTGCACTGGATTGAGAAGGTTGTCCTTTGCCATCAAAGAATGAACCTCCCAGGCGGTAGTCTTTCTCGTCGCAAACCTTTACGCAAGAATTCCAGAATTCCTGAGTATTGGATTGATAAGCTACATCTTTCAGCATACCTACAATCTGACCATCTTTTATTTCATAGAAAAGCTGTCCACCAAACTGGAAGTTATATCGTTGCTGATCAATAGAAAATGACCCATCACCAATAATATAAATACCACGTTTTACATCTTTAATCATTTCTGCAACTGATAATGGTGTTTTTCCGGCAGCAAGAGAAACATTTGCCATCCGTTGAAACTGTACCGAACTCCAGCTATCGGCATAACAGCATCCTTGGGATTCAGCTTCGCCGATGATATGCGCCTGATCGCGAATAGCCTGGTAATTAACAAGGATACCATCTTTAACCAGATCCCATCGTTTAGTTTTTACGCCTTCGTCATCATATCCTACAGCGCCTAATGATCCTGGTTGAACTTTGTCGGCAAACAGATTGACTTGTTTGCTACCATAGTTAAAGTTTTTTGATTTCCATTTATCAAGTGTAGCAAAGGAAGTACCGGCAAAGTTGGCTTCGTATCCAAGCACGCGATCGAGTTCCAGCGGGTGACCTACTGATTCGTGGATCGTAAGCCATAAGTGAGAAGGATCTAATACCAGATCATATTTACCTGCTTCAACAGACTTGGCTGTTAGCTTTGCTTTTGCCTGTTTTGCTCCTGCTATTACATCTTCCAGCATGTCATATCCTTTATTATAACGGGTTGTAATACCTGTCACCTTATCTTTAGGATTAACTTGCAAATATTCATATCCCATTCCCATAGGCGCACTTAGTGATTGGCGGGTCTCAAACTTACCTGTCTTAGGATCAATAGCAGTTGCTGTAAATACAGGCCATATCCGATGTATATCCTGATCGATATAAGACCCATCCGTTGACGCAAAGTACTTCTGTTCGTTTACTAAGAATAATAGAGAGTTAATATAATTGGCTCCATTTTTTAAGGCTTCCGCATTAACATTCAATAGCAGGTCCACTTTTTCCTTAATAGGTACCTCAAACGCATTTTTCTGAATAGGTGCTTTCCAGCTTACCTCTCCGAATCCTTTTTGTGGAGCTAGCTGAACAGGTTCCTTCAATAATTTGGAATTGGCCTTCGCAATGGCTACTGCTTGTTCTGCAGCTTTGGCAGTGTCAGCTTCACTTTTAGCATCTACCACAGCAGCAAATCCCCAGCAACCATTGGCAATGACACGTACACCTACTCCATAGGACTCTGTATTCACAATGTTCTGTACTTTGTCTTCGCGGGTTATGACAAATTGGTTCAGATAGCGGCCAATACGAATATCAGCGTAGGTTGCACCTTTTGATTTGGCCGCATTTAATGCTGCATCTGCTAAACGTTTTTTAACGGCGACGTCCATGGGAGATTCCAGCATGGCTTCTACTGCAATAGGACGACCGGAAACTGGAATGTTAGGTAGCATAAATGCTCCTGCTCCCATACCGGCTAGTTGGATGAAGTCTCTACGATTCAAGGTAATTTCCTCCTTGGTTTAAGTTAGGTTGGTTTTGAAAAAATGACTCTTCTGCAAACTCTCTTCGGAGAAATACACAATAAGCCATATAAAATTACAGATTTTTAAATTACATAAGATTAGGAGTGGCCGCAATAAAGTTATAGTCAAATTTTTTGAACGGCAGGATTCAGGGAAGTATGGTCTATGTATCAGGATAAGTGGGATGATAGAATCACTCAAAATTGAAGATTTTTTATAATTTATGTAGTTGAGTTAGTCTATTAGTACCTTGTTTCCGCCATTGTTGTATACAATATATAAATAGTAATTACTCTTCTTTCGTGAAAAATATATGGCAAATTCGCTTATTTAATATAATTTGGTGAAGGATGCTTTTCACAAAAGAGTATAATGTTTTACATACTACCGCCCATCATTTTTTTCTTCCATTCATATAAACAAAAATTATATTTGGGATAATTGAAGAATATAGCTTGTTGGATTTGACTTATAGCAACAGGATATATAATATTTCCAATAAGAGGAGTTATCAACCTAAAAACCAATCAAAGTGAAAAGAAGAGACTTTATTCAAGCTGCTGGACTTGGATTAGGCGGACTTATGATGCCTATACCTATGTTTGGAGAATCTGTTGACCCCTCTGTATTTCTGAACTCAGGAATGGAGGTATCTCAGAAAAAACAATTGGCTGATGTTGCCTTACAAGCCGCAAAAAGTAGTGGAGCCTCATACGCAGATGTTCGTATAGGTCGCTATTTGAACCAGTATCTGTTTACCAGAGAAGATAAGGTGCAGAATATTGTAAATACAGAATCTTTTGGCGCTGGAATTCGCGTCTTAGTAAATGGCACCTGGGGATTTTCAGCAACTTCTGAAGTAACAACTGAAGGTATTGCTAAAGCAACAAAGCAAGCTGTTGCAATTGCCAAAGCAAACTCCCGTTTGCAAAAAGATCCGGTTCAATTAGCCCCGCAAAAAGGATATGGGGAAGTGACTTGGAAGACTCCTATTCAGAAAAATGCGTTTGAAGTACCTGTTTCTGAGAAAGTAGACCTATTGCTAGCCGCTAATGCTGCTGCTATGAAGAATGGCGCCAACTTTGTGAACTCTGCCCTGTTCCTTATAAATGAACAAAAATATTTTGCCTCAACGGATGGATCTTACATTGATCAGGATATACATCGGATATGGCCTAATTTTACAGTAACTGCCATCGATCCTAAAACCAACTCTTTCAAAACCCGTGATGCGTTGAGTGCTCCCATGGGAATGGGATATGAATATTTGACTGGAAAGGGAGCAGGCAAAATTGCAGGGCCAACAGGTACAGGTCTCTCTTTATATAAGAACTCATACGACATTATAGAAGATGCCACTGCTGCAGCCAAACATGCCAAAGAAAAGCTGACTGCTAAATCTGTAGAACCGGGAAAATATACAGTTGTACTGGAGCCTAACCACTTGGGTCTAACGATCCACGAATCGGTAGGTCACCCGCTGGAGCTGGATCGTGTGCTTGGATATGAAGCTAATTACGCAGGAACCTCTTTTGCCACACTGGATAAGTGGAAAACGAAAAACTTTAATTATGGTAGCAAGCAGGTAACCATATTTGCGGATAAGACTCAACCAGGATCATTGGGCGCTGTAGGATATGATGACGAAGGCGTAAAAACTAAACGATGGGATCTGGTTAAAGATGGTATCCTTGTTAATTACCAGGCTATTCGCGACCAGGCGCATATCATCGGCGAAGCTGAATCCCAAGGGTGCTGTTATGCCGATAGCTGGAGTTCGGTACAGTTTCAACGGATGGCGAATATATCTCTTGCTCCAGGAAAAGAGAAATGTTCTGTCAATGACTTGGTTAAAGATGTAGAGAAAGGTATTTACATTGCAGGTCGTGGGTCTTATTCCATTGATCAGCAACGCTATAACTTTCAGTTTGGCGGACAGCTTTTCTATGAAATAAAAGGTGGAAAAGTTGTAGGTATGCTAAATGATGTAGCCTATCAATCCAATACTCAGGAATTCTGGAACTCGTGTTCGAAAGTATGTGATGAAAGTGATTATCGTTTGTTTGGGTCTTTCTTTGATGGCAAAGGACAGCCTTCTCAGATAAGTGCGGTATCACATGGAAGTTCTACTGCCCGCTTCGATGGTGTCAATGTCATTAATACCGCCCGGAAAATCTAATCATCTATCCTTAAAACAAACCTAACCAATGGCAATATTAAGTAAAGAGGAAGCAAAACAATTGCTTACAAAAGTATTGGGCTATTCAAAGGCTGATGAGTGTTCAATAAGCCTGAATAATAATCATGGTGGGAACATTCGTTATGCTCGTAATACGGTCTCTACCAGTGGTGAAGAAACGAACATGACGTTGTCTGTCCAGTCTTCATTTGGAAAGAAAACAGGAACTGCCAGTATCAATGAATTTGATAGTGCATCCCTGGAAAAAGTAGTGAAGCGAGCAGAAGAACTAGCAAAACTAGCTCCGGAAAACCCTGAATATGTAAGTATATTAGGACCTCAGCAATATGCTGAAGCTAAAGCCTATTTTGATAGTACTGCAAAGATAGATCCTGAGTTTCGTGCCAATGTAGCAGAGAAGAGCATTTTGCCAGCTTCTAAGAAAGATATAACAGCAGCTGGTTTCCTGGAGCATTCTTCTGGTTTTTCTTCCATTATGAATTCCAAAGGTCTGTTTGCCTATCATACACAGAGTGACCTGAACTTTACTGTGACCATGCGTACTAACGATGGGCTAGGTTCGGGATGGGTTACCCGTGATTTTAATGATGCTGCCAAACTGGATTCCGGCGAAGCTTCTGAAATTGCTATTCAGAAAGCAATAGGCTCCCGTAGTGCAAAAGCTATTGAACCAGGTAAGTACACAGTTGTGTTAGAACCTGCTGCTGCTGTAGATCTGATTGAAAATATGATGCGCAGCTTCAATGCCCGTAATGCAGATGAAGGTCGTAGTTTCCTTTCTAAAAAAGGAGGAGGCAACAAATTGGGAGAAAAGCTGTTGGACGAACGAATCAGTATCTACTCTGACCCATTGAATGCAGAAGTTCCGGGCTCTACCTGGACCAATGATGGCCTACCTCGCAAACGTACAGACTGGATACAGAATGGTGTAGTAAAGACAATGGCCTATGATCGTTTCTGGGCACAGAAAAAAGGCACAGAAGCTATTGCCTTCCCTTCTAATATTATCATTCCTGGGGGTAATGGCAGTCTGGAAGACCTGATTAAAGGTACAGAAAAAGGCATTCTGGTTACTCGTTTCTGGTATATCCGCTCTGTTGATCCTCAAACATTACTCTATACAGGTCTTACTCGTGATGGTACTTTCTACATTGAAAACGGACAAATCAAATATCCTGTCAAAAACTTCCGTTTTAATGAAAGTCCGGTCATCATGTTGAACAATCTGGATGCCATGGGAAAAGCACAACGTGTGAATGGCAACCTGATTCCTCCTATGCGGATTCGTGACTTTACCTTTACCAGTTTATCTGACGCTGTTTAAGAGACGAATAGCATTACAGTTTAACTCTCTTAGACTGTAATGCTATCCCTGTTACAAAAATATGGAGTTTAGCAAGGCTTTTTTCTTTACACGATTACAATACACATCTGGTGACTGGAATACAGACCAGCGTATGCCTACCAATCTGATGAACTCGCTGATTGAGTATACAACCATACCTGTCGATATCGAAGAAAAGGTTGTCTCTTTATCAGACAAAGCTGTCTTTTCTTCGCCATTCTGTTATCTGAGTGGACATAAACTGGTTGAGTTTACCAAACAGGAGAAAGAGAACTTTAAGGCATATGTACAGCGTGGTGGATTTGTATTTGTAGACGATTGTAATCATGATATCGATGGTCTGTTTGCCAAGTCATTTGAGCGACAGATGGAAGAGTTGTTTGGTGCCAATGCTTTACAGAAGCTCCCTAACGATCATGCCCTCTATTCTTGCTTCTTTGAATTTGAAGATGGCCCTCCCGCTACCAGTGTAGAACTGAATGGTTGGGGTGATGATCTGGTACACGATTATCTGAAAGCCATTCTGGTAAATGGACGTATTGGAGTTTTGTACAGTAATAAGGATTATGGCTGTGAATGGGACTACGATTATCGCAATAAACGTTGGCTGGCCAAAGACAATACGAAATTTGGTGTCAACATTGTTGTTCATGCTCTGACTCGTTAAGCACTTCATGATAAAGAAGACTTTATTATTTTAAAACATCACTTACTATACGGAACTTCCGTATCAGCAACTAATCAAACCATACAAATGTTGAATACGACGACTTATGTACAGGAACTTCAGCAAAAACTAACCCTGTTGAAGAAGGAAATTGGCAAGGCTGTGATTGGGCAGGAAGATACGGTAGAGCAGTTGTTAATTGCTTTGCTGGCGAGTGGACATGCTTTGCTGGAAGGTGTTCCTGGATTAGGTAAAACACTTTTGATACGTTCTGTAGCGCAAGCATTACATCTGAAATTCCGACGTATCCAGTTCACTCCTGATCTGATGCCTTCAGATATTGTAGGAACATCTATTTTACAGGAAGATGAGTCTGGCCAGCGAAAATTTAAATTTATACCTGGACCTTTATTTGCCAATATTATCCTGGCGGATGAGATCAACCGAACTCCTCCAAAGACACAGGCTGCCTTGCTGGAAGCCATGCAGGAAAAGTCGGTAACCTACTCTGGGAAAACCTACAAAATGCAGGCTCCCTACTTTATTCTGGCAACCCAGAACCCGCTGGAACAGGCAGGCACGTTTCCGTTACCAGAAGCGCAGTTAGACCGTTTTCTTTTATATATCCAGATGGAATATCCGGAGTCTGCAGACGAATTGGAAGTGTTGCGTCAGACTACAGGAAGCAAACAAGCGGCTATTGAACCTGTACTAAGCCAGCAGGAAGTATTGGATTTGCAACATTGGGCTCGAGAAGTGACAGTCCATGATGATTTACTTTCCTGGATCAACCGTCTGGTGCGCGCTACTCGTTCCGGATCTGATAGTCCACAGGAAGTAAAAGATTGGGTACAATGGGGAGCAGGTACACGTGCAGGACAGGCACTAGTTGTTTGTGCGAAAGCGCGTGCCTTAATAAAAGGTCGATATGCTGTGACACCTGAAGATATTGAGGCATTAGCAAAACCTGTATTACGTCACCGCATTCTGTTAAACTTTAAAGCAGAAGCAGATGGTGTATCTCCTGACCGGGTTATTGAAGCACTGCTTTCAAAAGTTCGTCCAGCCAAGGCTTAGTTCATGTATTGTTTTTTACCATAAATTCTTCTACATAAAGTTAAATCTATTGCTTGATGTCTCAGTCTGTCAAAGTTGAGATATTAATGCATTACAGTTAGGACTATGAGTCAGTCTAAAAATAAATCTGTTTCCTTAACCCAATGGTTTACTCCTGAAGAACTTCGAAGTTTAAAAGGATTGGAGTGGCTGGCCCGTAAAGTAGCCCATGAGGCTATTTCGGGTTTGCATGGAGGCGTGCGGCTAGGGCAAGGTACAGATTTTAGTCAGTACCGGACGTATATGCCCGGCGATGACTTGCGTCGGATAGACTGGAAGATTTTTGGGCGTACAGATCGGCTGTATCTGAAAGAATCCGAGCTGGAAAGCCGTACCCGATGGTATGGATTACTAGATGCGAGTTCCAGTATGGTATATGAAGAGAACGGAATGAGCAAATGGCAGTATGCAAAAATACTCTGGGCTGCTATTGCATTTATTGCCCGCCAGCAAGGTGATGCGGATGGATTAGCTTTGATTAATGATCAGCAGGTATTGCATTTACCTCCTAAAGCAGGCATGGAAAACGCTCGTATGCAGATGCTTTTTCAGGCAGACAGCAAAGGGAAATGGCCTGAGAAGATTCAATTGCCTCTGCAACAGGGCGGGTTTCAACATAAATTCATTCTCATTACTGATTTGTATGAACATACTGATGAGCTGGGAGCTTTTATTCGCAGCCTCTTGCCTGCCCGCAATGAGGTAATGATCTTTCATCTGATGGGAAAAAAAGAATTGAATCTGGATTTTTCCGGAGTGACAGTCTTTGAAGATGCCGAAACCGGGCAACAACTACAGACAGATCCAAACCGCATTCGAAGTCAATATGAGAAGCAGGCAACTGAGTTTATACGGTCATCCCGCGATCAGATTCTGAAATGGGGAGCCAACTATTATTTATGTACGATTGAGGACTCTCCAGTATCTGCATTAAGAGCATTTTTAAAAGGTCAATCTTCTGAAGCATATGTGGCAGGCAGTTAATCCGATTTATTGGTGGGGATTGGGAGCATTGGCTATTCCCATACTGATTCATTTATATAACAGACGTCCTACTAAAGTAAAGATATTAGGTAGTCTGAGATGGATTACAGAAGTGCAGCCTGCCCAGGCTAATTTTCGTCGTGTTCAGCAATGGCCATTATTGCTGATTCGGCTTGCATTATTGGTAGTGGTGATTTTGTTACTGGTAGATCTCTATACTACTCATACAAATAAGGATCTTAGTAAGATTACAACATTAATCCTGATTCATCCGGAAGCAGGAGATTCCATACAGTTCCGGCAACTAGCTCAGAAATGGCAAAATGATTCGGTGCAAGTCCGCTGGCTCACACCCAGGTTTTCAGTTATAAATGATCCTTTGGAAAAAGATACTGGTAACACCTCCATATGGTCACTGTTAGCAGAGGCAGATAAAAAATTCCCTTCTGACAGCATTCATGTAATAGCTCCTGACAGATGTGATTATTGGCGTGGAAAACGAATACCTACACGAGCTCCATTGTCATGGGAACTGATTCCTTTGAAGAAAGATACTTTCCAATTAATACAAGCTTCTCTAATCAGTAAGGAGCCTGAACTACTCTGGTTTCATTCTTCTCCAGAACAAACAGGTTATATATGGGAAAACGGAATTGTTAATGCTTTTGGGAAGAAACCACAAGTCGAGTATCTGAAAGATCAACAAATTATAAAAGTAAGTCAAAGCCAAAAAAGCTATGAAGTTACAGTAGGAGTGGCCGACACTTTACAAATAGCAGGAGCAATTGCGGATCAGTATCTGGACGAGTGGCATATTTTTCAGGCATCTGTTCGGGCGGTTGCTGCATTTCATAAAATACCTGTTCGATTTGTTGGGGTTTCTGAAAAAGCAGACTGGTTGGTTAGCATGGGAAAAGACTTACCAATAGGTAATTCTGCACAACCAGATCTTTGGTGGAATTACTATCCAGGTAATCATGCAGGATGGATTCAGACAGTAAAAATGGATAGCCTTACTATACGTAAGAAACTATCTGCGGGTCAAGTATTGGAAGGTGGATGGTTGCAGGCTATAAGACCCTATGTACTGGCTTTCAAAACGAAGAACGTCATCCCGCCTGCACTTGATTACAGAAAGATTGATTTGCGTAGTGACAGCCTTACTGTAAATCCCAAAATGATAATTGCCGGAACAGACCATTCTGCCTCACACGATTACAGAGTGTGGTTTGGAATGGCTGCATTAGTACTATTAGCCTTAGAAAGAATATGGCCAAAACAAGCGAAATAGAAATACAAGCACAATCTGTTTGGAAACAATTACGTTTTCAGCATCAGTTGGGGCATTTTGTACAGCTATTCTTTATAGCTGCCTCTTGTTATTTGCTGGTTGACTTACTTGTACGAACTTTCAACCTTACTACAAGCTTTGCTTTACCTGCTTTTGTAAGTTTAGCTGTGGTTGCATTTATGAGTATTCGGTTTAACCGATATTGGCATGCAGAAGCATTGATTCAGTACCTCAATCACCAATATTCCTGGCTGGAATTCAGTGCTCAGTTAATTCCTGTAACTCCAGAAGGTGTGTTGCCACAGTTACAGCGGCAGAGGGTATTGCATACATTGGTAAATAAGAAACGTGAAATAAAGGCATGGCCTGATCTGCGTCGGATTACAGTTGTATTTGCGGGTATAGCTCTTATTTATTCGGTTTGTTGTATATGGTTTCTCAAAGGATATACTCCAACTGCAGAGTCAGGGAATATAGAGTCTACTGCCTTACCCTCAGTTCCTAAAGCACTAACTGGGAAATTACCAGAAGTTGTTTCCATAAGGATAGAAGTGACACCACCTGCTTACACTCATAAAAGCAAATGGAGTGCAAAAGACCTTTCTTTGGAAGCTCCTGAACAATCTGGGATTCAATGGGATTGCCAGTTAAGTGGAGCAGCAGAAGCTTTTCAGGTAATATGGAATGGCAAGGATACAATAGATGTCTCTGCTATAGAAAAGAATCACTATACCTGGAAATATAATCTGAAGTCAGCCGTATATTATCAGTTTCGTTATGGTATACATGACAAATGGTTTGTAAGCCCAGTATATACATTGCATGCTATAGATGATCAGGCACCTGTAATTACAGTGCAGAAGCCCGGACCTTATACATTGGTTTTATATGGACAAAAAACAGAAGTGCAGGTAGGAATACAACTTACGGATGACTATGGATTGGATCGGGCACATCTGATTGCCACAGTGAGCCGGGGAAGTGGAGAATCTGTGAAATTCAGAGAGATAGAGTTAGCATTTCCAGATAATATAAAAGGTAATCGTACTGCCTCTTTGCAAAAGAAGCTTGATTTTACCAATTTGAAAATGGAGCCAGGAGATGAACTGTATTTTTATGCAGAGACATGGGATCAGGCAAGCCCTGCACAAAAGAGCCGGACGGATACCTATTTTATTCAATGGGAAGACACTACCTCGCAAAAGACATCCGTAATGGCGGGGATTTCACTAGACAATATGCCAGCTTATTTCCGTAGCCAGCGACAGGTGATTATAGATACAGAGAAATTACTAGCTGAGAAGAAAGGGCTGGATAATCAGACTTTTAAGACTCGTAGTAATGATCTGGGTGTGGATCAGAAAGTACTTCGTTTGCGGTATGGTCAGTTTTTGGGTGAAGAATTTGAAACAAGTATAGGTAGTGACCGTCATAACCATGAGGAAGAAGAACATGAAGGTGAAGATGAGCACGACCATGATGAACATGCAGAAAAAGAAGGGTCACAGGAGAAAACCGTTGAGCAGTTACATAGTCACGATCATGGAGACAATAACTCTCCCACTAAATTTGGTGAACTAGGAGATATGCTCAATGGGTACGCTCACCGCCATGATATGGAAGATGTTGCTACCTTCTTTGATGAGACCATGAAATCTCAGTTGAAAGCTGCATTGGCTCAGATGTGGGAAGCGGAATTACGGTTACGAACCATGCGTCCTGCCGAAGCATTACCTTATGAATACAAAGCACTGGAGTTAATCAAATCTTTGCAACAGAAGAGTAGAGTTTATGTTGAGAAAGTAGGCTTTAAACCTCCGCCACTCAAACCTGCAGAGAAAAGGCTTACTGGTGAACTGGAAGATATACAAAGTCCTCATGAAGCATGGAATGCTCAAACTATAGCTGTGGTTTATCCTCATCTTCGGCAAGCAGTAGGTGTTTTGGAAAAGATGCATAATCATCAACCTAATTACGCTACAACTACTCTGGATCGGCAAATACTGGAAAAAGCCAGTGGTGAGTTAGCTTCTTTAATCCTTAAACAACCAGGTATTCGGGCAAGCACTCTAAATGATCTCCGGAAAGTTATAGCAGGAGAGAAGATTTCGCCAGATACTATCCGACGTATGCAGTGGCAATTACAACGACTGCTACCAATTGAAAACAAACAGCCTGGATTAGTAGGGAAGGGGAATGAACCAGAACTTGATAATTTTGTAAACGAACTTCGTAAATAAGTATGCATTGGAGTCAACTTCCAACAACAGAAACACTACTGACAGGTTTGGTGGCAGTTGGTATTTTGGGGTTATACCTTTTTGTATCGCGACAAACGGTAAGTGGGAAAGAATTGCTATTACGTAGTTTACTGCTTGCTGTAGTATTGTTTAGTCTTTGTTTGATCATCTGGAAGCCTCAATATGCAAAAGAACAGCAAACAGGTAATGCTTTCTTAGTAACCGAAAATGGATTATCTGTACCCGATTCTTTACCAGGATTTGTATTGCCTGGTGTAAAAGCAGATGAAGCTGTGGCTCCTATCACTGATCTTGCTACACTGGAGCGTAACCATCCGGAAATAAAACAGGTGTTTGTTGCTGGTTATGGACTAGATCCCGAAGAAACAAAGTCCCTACATAGAATTCAGCTAATTTTTTTGCAAAAAGATAGGCCGGAAGGATTCAACTGGCTGGATTATCTTCATAAAGTAAAGGCTGAGGAAGCATTGAGAGTGAGTGGAAATTACTACATTCGTTCTGAAGATAGCCTGAAGATTCGGTTAGTAACTTCTGAAGGTGCTCAAGACTCTGTTTGGATAACTCACAAACATCCAGATTTTACACTGAATGCACATCCCCGATTGCCAGGAAATTTTGTTGGTGAAATACAGGTAATACAAAACAAAGAGGTCAGGCATGAACCTTTACCTTATATTGTTACTCCCAAAGAACCTCTGAATGTTATTGTACTCCAAGCCTATCCGGATTTTGAAACCAATTATTTAAAAGACTGGCTCGCTGACCAAAAGCATAGAGTACAAATTCGTGCCCGCATTAGTCGGGATAAATATTCGTTTCAGCAGATTAACCTTCCTACTCAAAAGCAGCAACTGGCTATTTTATCGAAAGCTTCGCTTGAGAATGCAGACCTACTAATTGCAGATACCGAAAGTCTGGAACAGCTATCTGCCCAGGAGAAAAAGCAGGTACAGACGGCTGTAGCACAGGGATTAGGACTACTTTTATTACCAGATGACAAATGGTCTCAGAAAGCAGATGTATTAGGTCATAAATTTGCCGTCCATACTACTGGTATAAAGCAGTTTATTCCAGTGCACTTATCCACTTCAGGCGCTGTCTCTGATGCAATCGAAAAGCTGCCTGTGGCATTCAGTGATAGACAAATTGTTGTTCCAATTGTTTACAGCAAAGATAAAGAACCTGTTGCTGCCTATATGCCTGTTGGATTAGGTAGAGTAGGGGTACAATTGGCTAATGGCACATATACCTGGATACTTAATGCAAAAGATAAAGTATACAGCACATTCTGGACAGAGATACTACAGGGATTTAGTCGTAAAAAGGAGCACATAGAAGTTAAATTTAAGCAGTTTCCATTTGCATGGGAAGATAATATATCCCATTTGTTATATACGGATACTGCTGTAGCTGCAATGACTGTTCAATATCTGTCTGGTAGTAAAGAAAAAATACAACCAAAGATTGATTTGCCGGAAACGAGTGTTGCTACCTATCCATTTCATCCAGATGAAGCAGGCTGGCTAACGGTCACGTCAGACAATGATACTACTCATGCTGCAAGTGTTTATGTAGTACAAGCTGATAAATGGAAAGATTTAAAACAGGCAAGCTGGTTTCAAACGAATTCTCAAATTAGAAGTATTACTAATATCAATACAAATCAGAAATTTACAACTTGGAAAAATATTCCATTAGTGTGGTTCTTTATGGCTTTGCTCATAGCCCTATTTATACTATGGTGGAGAGAGAAGGCATAAAAAACACCTCTCTATCAGATGATAGAGAGGTGTTTTTTATGTTTAGAATAAAGAACCTTATATTTCGCGAATCTGATCTAACCTCTCATAGGTTGAATTATTGCTAATATATTCGGGCACAATCTTCTTCATTTTCATAATAATAGAATCATTGTCCTGAATAGACAGCAGGTGATTCATTTCTCCTAGGTGTTGCTGAATCAGATTGAAATCATATTCCCTAACCTTGGCAATCATGATTTGGGGATGGTGAGTGGGTATTGTATTCTCCTCATTACTCAATAATTCTTCATATAATTTTTCACCTGGACGCAAACCTGTAAATACCAGCTGAATATCTTTTCCAAGTGTTAAACCTGACAGACGGATCATTTTCTTGGCAAGATCTACAATTTTGATAGATTCTCCCATGTCAAAAAGGAATATCTCTCCGCCATTACCCATCGAACCTGCTTCCAGTACTAGCTGACAAGCTTCAGGAATTGTCATGAAATAACGGGTTATCTCAGGATGGGTAACGGTAATTGGTCCGCCTGCATTGATTTGTCTCTGAAAACGAGGAATGACAGATCCATTTGAGCCCAACACATTGCCAAAACGGGTAGTAATAAACTTGGTATGTTGTAATACTTCATTTGGTTGACGACTTTCCAGTTCTTCATTCAGGGATTGAATATAGATCTCCGCAATCCGCTTAGATGCTCCCATCACACTTGTAGGATTAACCGCCTTGTCTGTTGATATCATAACGAACTTTTCAGCATGATATCGAGCCGATAAGTCTGCTATGATTTTAGTTCCCAGTACGTTGTTAATGATGGCCTCTGACGGGTTATCTTCCATGACAGGAACGTGTTTGTACGCTGCTGCATGAAACACGATTTCAGGCTGATATTTTCGGAATATTTTACCCATGCGTTCTGCATTAGTAATATCACACAAAATAGTTCTGAAATTGATACGTGAGGACAGTGCAAGTTCTTTTACTTCCAACTCCAGATCATACAATGCAGATTCGGACTGATCGACCAATAATAGCTTCTCTGGTTGAAACGCTGCAATCTGTCTGGCTAGCTCACTTCCAATTGAGCCTGCTGCTCCTGTTACCAGCACAACTTTACCTTCAATATCCTTCTTGATTCGGGTTTTATCCAATTGAATTGGCTTACGTCCAAGTACGTCTTCTATATTTACATCCTTGATTTGTTTCAGACTAAGCTCTCCATTGATCCATTTATGTACAGGAGGAATGTTACGCACCTGTACATTCAGTGTCAGGCATTGGTCAATGATATGTTTTTTACGTTCAGGAGTAATATCCTGAATAGCAATAATAAGAATCTCTGCCTGTTTATTTTTTACAATCTTAAGTAGATTCTCTGGCGTATTAGGAAGAATAGGGACTCCATCAATCGTATTACGTGCCTTGGAAGAATCATCATCAAGAAAAGCTACTACATGTAGGTGTGTATCTTTATCCTGTGATATCGTTTTTTTCGTAATAACCCCTGCTTCTCCTGCTCCATAAATAATTACATTGATCTTCTCGCTTTGTTGGTTTTTCCATTCAAAGTAAATAATCTTTACCAGAATACGGAATGCCCCCATAAATAACATGGAGAAAAAATAATCGATGAGCAGAATAGAAACAGGAATCAGATATTGCCCATAAATATTAGAGCTTCTGTATGCAAAATCTATAGCGCCTACCACCAACATGCTATAGGTGAGAGCTAAAAAAATCCGTTTTGCATCTTCTATACTCGTATAACGGATGATGCCAGCAAAACTTTGAGTAAATAAAAAGAAGATGGCTTTTACAATAACAACAACCAGTAAAGAAATCCAGAATTCAGAAAAATTGATTTGTTCCCATTCAAAATTAAATCTAAGCAGATAAGCTAGTGAGAGCGCAAGGCTACAAAGTAAGAGATCTAATTGCAATACCGTCCATCTGGGAATAACTTTTATAAGTCTGAATAGATTCAAATATCTCATATATGGCTGGTTTATCGGTCGGTTGCTTATTTTAATGTTTTAATAATCAGTAATTTATGCATGATGTGTGCTGGCGAGTTTTCAGAGTAAAAAACTGTACCAGCACACATGAGGTAAATCATTATCAGGCTACACTCATTGCCTCAGCAGAAGAACTAATCTTCTTGACAAGTCCTTGTAAAACTTTTCCTGGACCACATTCTACAAATTGTGTTGCACCATCTGTCAACATGTTCTGTACACTTTGTGTCCAGCGCACAGGAGCTGTAAGCTGATCTATCAGGTTTTGTTTAATGATTGTAGTGTCTATGGCAGGCTGTGCATTTACATTCTGGTATACAGGACATATAGGCGTACTAAAAACTGTTTTTTCAATAGCTGCCGCTAATTCTGCACGAGCTGGTTCCATTAACGGCGAATGGAAGGCTCCACCTACTGCCAGAATCAATGCCCTTTTTGCTCCTGCTGCTTTCAGTTTCTCACAAGCTAGTTCTACACCACGTATAGTACCAGATATCACAAGTTGACCAGGGCAGTTGTAATTGGCAGGGACAACAACGTCGTCAATCTCTCTACATATATTTTCTACGACTTCGTCATCAAGACCAAGTACTGCTGCCATTGTAGAAGGTTGAAGTTCACAAGCTTTTTGCATAGCAGCAGCACGTTGTGCAACCAGACGTAGACCATCTTCAAATGAGAGTGCACCATTGGTTACCAGTGCAGAAAATTCACCCAAAGAGTGACCAGCAACCATATCTGGCTGGAAGTTAGAACTTATCTTAGCTAATACTACAGAATGTAAAAAAATAGAAGGTTGAGTAACATTAGTCTGTTTTAGTTCTTCCTCAGTACCAGAAAACATTGTATCTGTAATTCGAAATCCTAAAATCTCATTTGCCTGTTCAAATAATTCGCGAGCTTTGGCTGATTCTTCATAAAGATTTTTTCCCATACCTGTAAATTGTGCGCCTTGACCCGGAAAGATGTATGCTTTCATGTAGTTAATAAGAAGAAGTTAGTTAAATAAGAGTATTTGTTAAAGTATAACCCTCTTTTCCATTAATTGTATTTCAAATCTGGAAAGAGCTTAATACATTTCAGGATGTATTTCTTTTACAAACGATTAATACTACAAAGTATAGGAATTCATCTCTGAAATGCAACTCTCTGACTAGCAATGAATGTATTTCAAATAGGTTATACGTACGAAAAAAATAGAAGAAAGGTTTGATTAAAGGTAGATATTTACTGGTGTAATATATAAAAAATGCAACAGCTGATGAGACCAAATTGACTATCAGGTATTCTTGTTTAAGTTATTGTATTTATGGAAAAACCTTGCACAGATAAATATATGCAAGGTTTGTTCACAATTTGTATGTTGTATAATAATTAAAATACTTGTAGCCAGCCTTTGATCTTTACTATTTCATCTTGCCGTTTTAACCGAATAAATTTTACTTCTGCCAGATAATAATATACTCCTGATGACACTATTTCTGATAGATTATTTTCTCCAGAACCTATTCTTCCTGACCAGTTTATGTAAATGCTTTCATTTGTCTCGTACACTTTTCGGCCCCAGCGATTATAAACTGAAAATTTTACTGACTCAACAAAACGTGGACAAGGATAGGGTTTGAATAAGTCATTTTTTAAATCTGTCAGTGTTGGTGTAATCACATTAGGCAACACATAGTAAGGACAATTATCCTGACAAACAATGTTGCTTGGAGCACTCTCATTGCCACTTCGGTCTACCACTGTCACATAATAACATCCGGCAAATGAGCTTAGATTCATATGGTCATACACCTGAAC